>JBGSTX010000166.1:0-5530 GCA_041736305.1 Oligoflexus sp.
TAGCTTTGCTCAGTCCCCTCCAGTTGGCCTGGAATGCCAATAAAATGAAAGCAGCTGCAAAAGATGCTGTGGTTGGCGACAAGAAAGTATCAGTTGGCAAGGACTGCCCAGAGAGCCCTGAAAAACTGAGCAAAATCGAGAAAAATATACAGGCCCTCAAGGCCAAAGCTTCCGGCTGGGGCGTCACAGTCGATGAGTCGGGTAAGGGCTACTGCGGCTACGAAATGACTTCAGGCAAGAAAGTCCAAAAGGTCGATGGCGACAAGACCGAAGAGGGTCTCCTCGCGGAAGTCAGCAAATTCTTCAAGAAATGATCCCGGGAGGGCAGGCGCCTCAGGGCGCAGCGACTATCTTGTGGACGGAGATGTAGACTTCCTGCTTGCGATTGATAGGGGTATCACCGCTGTGTACTACCCCTAGCGTTCGATTGAGTTCGTTGGTGACGAGACTTCTCACTTCCCCTTCGATGACGACGTCCTGGCCCTCCTTGAAGGCGCTCAAGCCCTGCTCGGGTGAGATGATCAGAACTTTGTCCCAACCCCACCAGCCATCGAGATCGAGGGTTGCCGATTTCGGCCCTTCAAAACGCTTGATTTCAGCTTTGAAACGCACCTTCTGCCCTATCAAAGTATCGAAAGCTTCATTCTTGCGATCGATATAGGCGCCCTCGGGTTCACCGTAGGCCGACCAACTCAGACAGAAGTATAAAGCGACAAGGAAGAATCTCGCCATATCAGCTTCCCACTCTACTTTTTAGTCAAAGGCAGGAATTTCGGCCCAAAGCGGTCGGAAAATTCCAGAGCAACTATCTCTGCATCGGCATCGGGAACTGTGCTGTGCATCTGCATCTGCATAACGAAGAGTTTGCGCTCGGCATAAAGCTGGATATGACCGTCTTTATAAGTCCACGTTCCCTGGCCATCGCCCAAACGCGCCAGATAATAACGAAAGGTCTTATCCTTATAAAGCGAAAGCTCGATCGGATATTCAGGGTTCTCCAGAACGATAGTCGGCTCCTCTGCCCTAGCTTCCTCTGCATTATTCACGAGAGGGGCAAAGTACTCGGCTGGCTTCTCATAGACCTGATAAGGCCGCTTGGCATCGTAGAGGGCCCGGCAAGAGCTGGTGGCGATTGCCATTGCGATCAGGATGGAAGAGCAAAACATGCGATTGCGTAACATCTAGCTACCCTTTGCAAGGACGATTATCGTTCGTTGAACGGTCCCCTGCCGCAGCAGGAGACCTGAGTACATTTCAATGATTGCCCAGAGCCGACCGCAGAGGCTTATTAAAGGCCAGCATCGCTAGACCTGCGCCTGCTGCCAGGACCGCCATGAGTCCGAAGAACTGAGTCTTGTCCATCATCTCGTAGAAGCTGCCGAGGTAACCGCTGAGGTAGTTGCCAATGAAACTGGACAGGAACCACATCCCCATCATCATCGAGACAATACCCTTAGGCGAAACCTTGGTAACCAAAGATAGACCGATCGGCGAGAGATAGAGCTCCCCAATCGTCAAAAAGAGCGTGGTTGCAGCCAACCAGAGCACAGTTCCTCTTTGATCGGGAGGAACAGCTTTGGCAGCCAGAATCATCACGCAGAAGGCGACGGCCAGGAGGAGACAGCCGATACCCATCTTGGTGACCGACGTCGGCTCGTTACCGTTGGCGGCTTGCTTCTTCCAAAAGAGGCTGAGCAAAGGAGCAAAAACGAAGATCGTGAAGGGGTTGAACGACTGGTACCAGCTCGAAGGGATTTCGTAGCCGAGGAAATTCCAGTCGGTATTATTATCAGCCCACAGCTGCATGGTGTTGCCTTGCTGCTCGTAGACGCCCCAGAAGACGATATTGAGAACACAGAGGGCGACGAGGGCCCAGATAGCTTTGCGCTCGGTCGCGGTAAAGGGAACCTTCGCAGCCGCCAAAGCCTGCTTGCTCTGAGGTTCGATAGCGGGTGCCAAGTATTTCTGGCCCCAGAGGTAGACGACAAGTCCTATGGCCATGCCCACTCCGGCTGCGCCGAAGCCCCAGTGCCAACCAACCTTCTGCCCCAGCGTGCCGCAGATGAGTGGCGAGAAGAACGCACCAAGATTGATGCCCATATAGAAGATAGTAAAAGCCCCATCGCGCCGCGGATCGTCAGCTTCGTAGAGATCGCCGACTTGAGTCGAAATATTAGGTTTGAAAGCTCCGTTGCCCAGAATAATGAAGAAGAGAGCCACGAAGAAAGCACTCTCGATCGCCATTAAAAAATGGCCGAAGATCATGAGCACGCCACCGAGCACAACAGCTCTGCGCTGACCGATGAATCGATCGGCAAGTATGCCGCCAAAGAAGGGGGTTGCATAGACTAGTCCCGTGTAGAGACCGTATATCTGCGAGGCAAAAGCTTGGATAGCGAGCGGGCCGAAGATTCCTTCGAGCGTAGCTCTAACCCAGTTGTAGCCCCACACTGTCTGGCTGAGATCAGGATTGATAAAAAGGTAGTTGACCATGTAGAGAACGAGCAGCGAGCGCATGCCGTAGTAGCTGAAGCGCTCCCACATTTCCGTCAGAAACAAAACCGCCAAACCCTTCGGATGCCCAAAAAATCCCCGGCTAGCTTTGACCTTCGAAGCACCCTTCTGGCCCTTAGCTTTCGCCTGAACTTTCTTTCCCTTTGCCAAATCTATCCCCTCCCTGCGCTATGAAGGCAATCTCACCCCTAATATCTCTAGGACTGATGCTCATAACATTCTGTCGGACGATAGCCAAGACAAGATTATTCTGACTTATATTGGCTGTCCTTCCTTACAGAGCCGGGACATTGATCCGATAGCTTTGGCGGAAGGCTGGGTGGGAGGTGAGAGTCTTCTCGGTTTTCACTTCGAGGAGAGAGATCTGTAGTGTAAAAGGCGCGTAGCTGCTCCCATCGCCTTCTGGCTGCAGAGGTCTGAATAGTTGGCGCATCTGTGCCGAGCCTTCTTTAACGCAGCTTTGAACACCACCTATCACACAGCCGTCCCCGAGGTAGATTTCGAAGGTGCTGCTGAACTTCTGAGGCGTGAGCGGGAAGAGCTCGCTGGCCTGAACTCCCGCGGCATTCTGAACCTTAAATTGAGCGAAGGCTCCTCTGGCTTTGAGGGAATCAGGACGATAGCGCAGATCGATCCCTAGATGGCCGTCATTCTGCAAAGCGACGCAGACTCTAATGTCAGCTTGGTCATCGTAGTCGACTTCTACGGGCTCGGGAGATTTTTTCGACATAGCCCAGCAGTGGAGTTTGATAGGGTCCGTGTCCAGAAGTTCCGTCGCGGCACCCTGGAGGTGGCTGTGAGGTAAAGCAGAAAACTGACCGCAAGCGGTGAGGCTTGCAAGGATACTGAAGAGAGGCAACACCTTCTTCCTCTGCATGGGTAGCTTCCTCTATGCGACAGCCTCTGGCGATCCATGGCTGGATTTCTTAGCATTCTACCGCAAAAGAGCACAAAACGAAGGCAAAAAACACGCGTTTACAGCTCTTCGCTTCAGCTTGGCTCAAAAGCTTCCAAAAGGCCGTTTTTTGTCAAGCTCTACCAACTCTTTCTCAAGTTTCTGGAAAAACGATCAAGCCCGCGGCAGAAATTGCCGACACATCTTTGACGCTTTGTCATCGCGCGTAGACGAGGAAAAGGAGATCTCATGGGTGCTCTTATGCAAGGCCTGAATCCCCTCCAGAGAGCCTGGACTTTAGAGGATATCTCCAATCTCTCAAGTGAGCTGCATGCGCTCAGCCAAGAGAACCCGAGTCCATCGCGAACTCTGATTGAACTGAATCAGCTATTCGTCGCCGTTGAGGGCTATCTGCAAGCACGTGGACTCGAAGTCAGCAGCAGCGGTCTCTGGGTCCGTAAGCATTGGTCATATCGCCTCCTCGAGCAACTTTCCTCGAAAATTCAGGACTGTAAAGACCAGGCGGCCGGTATCGATCACTCTCTCCTACGCTTCGTTGACGAGCAGCTCCTACCGAAGCTCTATGAAGAAGCAATTCGACTTAATTGACGCAGTAAGAAGCCGAAAGCTTGCTCTGCGTCAATTCCAGCCAAAAAAAGCCTCAATTTTCATCAGTTTGCAATAATGAACAAGAGAGTTTGTCACTCTGTTAATGCTTTTTTAACAAAGCGCAAAATTCTCCTGGCCAGTCAGTCAAAGCTCGACTATGGTCAGAATCACGGAAGACGAAAGGAGCCCACGATGAAGTCCACGAAATCATTTTTGTCCTTGTTTGCAAGTGCCACTCTTTTAGCTGGCTTCAGCATCGGTTGCGGTCAAAAGGCAAGCGATCAACAAAGCTCAGTCAAAGTTACCAATGGCGCGAGCATTACGGAAAGCGAGTATCCTTCCGTCGTTCTTCTTGTCTCTCTTACTCCCCAAGGCGAATCTATTTGTACCGGCACATTCGTCAACGACTCTCAGGTCGTAACCGCGGCTCACTGCGTTGAGGGCCTCGATGCAGCTCGGCCTACGATCGCTTACGCTAAAGAAGACAAGGCTACCGGCGAAATAGGCCTAGCAGCTGTCGCACTCAACTTTGTAAGACAACCTGCGTATGACTTTGCCGAAGGCGTGAATCCTAAAGATATAGCGGTGGTCAACTTCCCAGAAAATACCGCCCCTGCTACATCACCGCTCGCTACAACTACTCCCCTAGTTGGCGATGAGATGACGATCGTGGGCTTTGGAAATAACGAAAACTTCTACGATACCACCGGGTCGCAAAGCGGCTCTGGTGCAGGTAACAAGCGGGTCGGTAAAAACCAAGTTGGCAAGATTACCGATGATGGCATGATCGCTTTTGTGGGAGTTCCCGGTGCCGTGCCAGATCTCGAGGCCGGTGAACTTGTTGGAAGCGGTTCTGGCGACTCAGGTGGACCTCTCTTCGTCAATGGCGCACTGGCTGGTGTTACCTCCGGTGGAGGACTGCAGGAGAGCGAAATTGGTCTGCTTTCCATCTCCTTCTACGTAGATGTGAACAACCAGGTGGTTAAACCTTTCTTGGACTCTGTCCTCAAAAAGTGAAAACGATCTTTTCTTCTCCGTTCAAGATGCTTTATCAGAAGTACTTTTGAGCGTCGACCGCCGCCTGAATCGCAGGGGGCGGTCAATCATTTCCTTCAGCCTCGGATCAGCCGCCTGCTCGTAGTATATCTTGTGACAAGCAATATCCCCTGCACCTATCTTCAAAGCCATCATAAGCTCATCATAGTCTTTCTGCGGATTCGAATCATTGACGCCTTCGCCGAGCTGCTCCGGAGTCTGAGCACTGAGAAGCCTTAGTGGTTCGCGCGCGCTCAGAGCCTTTTGTAGGCGCTTCCGCAGACTCGATACCTTGGGTTGCAGCTTGCCGTCACTTAATTCTGCCGCCTTATCGAGAGTCTCCTGAGCTTCCCTCAGGTTGTTGTTCCTGGAGGTTGCCATCGAGATAGAACGACAGGGTCTTGCCATCGTAGGTGAGGGCGAGGTGATGCCATTTGTCGGGATCCGAGTTTTTCTGGGCAGTGAGCAAATGGCGTT
>JBGSTX010000176.1:0-19643 GCA_041736305.1 Oligoflexus sp.
TTGGGCGGAGCGCTCGGGCTATAAAAGCCGCATCATGGCTTGTTATGATCAGCACTACACGCTGCAAAAGGCAGCTGGGCATCGGCTGAATCTCTCGCAGGAAAAGAATCTGCATTCGATATGCGTCAATCACTACAGAAACATTAATAACAATATCGTTCAGCTTGTGACGCAGAATAAGACGAGCTACTTCGTAAAAGCCCGAGACGGTGATTCGAACGCTACTTCAACTGCTATAGTCGGCAAAGGCGCTATCGATAACTATGTCCGAACGCTTCGGCTGAATAAGACTAATCGAATGGCCGTCCTGACGGCGCTCGTATGCCAAGAAGCATTTTTCTATGTTCCTTGGGATAGAGGAGCTGGCAGGAGGATCGCGATTGGTGACAGCTTTGTTTCGTCCGGCGATAGCGTAGTCGAAGTTTTAACGCCGCTACATGTGGCGCGTAACCCACGGGCAAAGACGCAGAAATGGTATATCGTCGCGACGAGAAAGAATAAGTACGATCTAGCCTCGCAGTTTGCTGCGGATCGTCCTGATTTTGCAGAGTACATCGAAGGTCTAAGCGACAAAGAGGACGACTTTAACTTTCTGAATCGGCTGAATTTCGGGGCTAGCGAGAGTGGCTGTTTCGATGATGAGATCTGGCAATTTACCTTTCTTCACGAAGCAAGTGATGTGCTCCCAAGGGGTAGGATTGTTACTTATGTTGGCAATCAGGCTATCGAAGAAGAGAATGATCTCATCAAAAGATATGAGCGAATTCCAGTCTTTCGAGTCTCGGGCGGGGATGTTATTGAATCGATCACAGCTCACTCGCCAGCGATTGATACGCTGAGCCTACAAGAAGCGCTTGATAAGATTTATACGGCGATAGTTACAAATGCGATAAACCTATCAACAATACAGCTCTATTCTTCTGATCCGAAAACAGCTGTAAACCCGATAAAGCCGGGCACCAATCTCTGGACAGGAGCTCAGGCTCCACAGGCTCTGGATCTGCATAACGCGAGCCCATCGGTGCTCAATGTAATAAACCAGCTGCAAGGCCAGCAGACACAGCTCTCGGGGCTCAATGATGTGGTGCGGGGCACTGTTCAAAACGCGCCAAATCTAAAGTCAGGGACGGCGCTAGCGCTGGTCTTAACGTCAGCTATCCAATATGTATCAGAGCTTCAAGAAGAGATATCGTTCGCTCAAGAAGGGGTAGGCAATCAGCTCATTGTGAATCTTAAACTAAATGCTACTGAGTCCCACGTCGCTTTGCTTGGAGGGCCTGGCGCCGAAACCTATACGAAAGATTTCACGAAGCAAGAGATCTCCGGGGTAGAGCGTGTGACGGTGGAGCTGCAAAATTCGGTGATGGCTACTCAAGCAGGCAGAATGCAGGTTGGCGAGACGATGCTTAATCAAGACGCCGGAAACTTTGACGACTACCTGGCGCTTGTGACTACGGGTGAGACGCCGCCGAGCGCTCAGCGGGCTACAAAGATTAGGCGCCAAGTACAGGCCGAAAACGAGGCTCTAAGACGCGGTGAGCAGGTTCCTGTCCTTGCCTCTGACAAACATGAAAACCATTATCCTGAGCATCTTGATATCCTCTCGGAGCCGGAAACAAGGAAAAACCCAGTTATCGTTGCAAATATTCTGGAGCACTGTAAATGGCATTTTGATAATTGGCTCGCCATGAATCCAGCGGAGGCGATGCTTTTAGGCCACATGCCTCCTCCCGGGCAAGGCAATGTTCCGCCACCGGCATCCGGGGATATGGGAGAGGGAGAGCCCATGGATGCAGCGGAGGCTATGGAGATTTCCGATCCAACTATGCCTAGGCTTCCAAATATGCCTGAAGGCACTCCAGCCGCTTATCAGAACGCAATGGACTCGTACAAAAGTGATCTAGCCCTCGAGGGGGCTCTTCAATAAAGGAGGATTGAGGATGGCAGGGGAAATGGAAGAAATTGATATGAATGTTGGTGGGGGAGCTGATGAAGACTCGCAAGAGACGGGTGAAGAGTCCAATGATGAATTTAGCGAGAACACGCAGGATAGCAAAGGCAAAGATCTAGCGAAGGTTAATATTTTTGGCGAAGAGGAAGACCTTCCGCCGATAGAAGAGATGAAGCGAGACTATCAAAAGTATCGTGCAGCTCAGAAGATGTTTCAGGAAGCCTCTCAGATTAAAAAGCAAATGCAGTCGTTTATTCGCGAGATAAAGAAAAACCCTGACATCCTCTCCGATCCCCGGCTCGGGATTGATCTCGATAACTACGCCGAGCAGAGGATGCTCCGAAAGCTACAAGATAGGATGCTATCGCCGGAGGAAAAGGAAAAGCTCACGCTAAAGGAAAAGCTGCAAAGCTACGAGGAACGTGAAAAGAAAGAAAAGGAGCGAGAAGCTACTATCGAGCACCAAGAGCGGGTTCAGCGCCAGAGAGGGGAGATCAGCGAAGTAATCGATAAGGCGCTGTCCGGAACGGACATTGAAAAAGATGCCTACGCTTTGAGGACGGGGGCCGTGTTTCTCAAGAGCTGCCTTCAGCAGGGGTATTGGCCTGATCCCGAAGAGATCAAGGAGTATGTCGAAGGGCGCGTCATGAAAGACTACGGGGCAGCACTGAGAAAGCTGCGAGGCCCGGCTCTTTTGAAGTTTCTGGGAGATGAAGGACTCAAAGAAATAAGGAAAGCTGATCTTCAGCGGCTCACAGGTAGGCTTCAGGAACAAAGGCCTATTCCGAAGATGACCGAGGGGGGCGGAAGAAAAGAGCCCGAAAAACTCGATCGCTGGGCACTTCAAGAAAAAGTAAACCGTTGGGCAGAATCATAGTTGTCTTAAAGCTCACAATGAGAATAGAGTAATGGCTAAAGGCGATACCTCCCGAGAGATTCGCGCTAGGCGCTGACGATACCCGCGCAGTCGGATTCAATAAAGGATAGGTTCAAGCGATACCTCGTGAGAGATTCGTTCTATCTTTTTCAGATACCCGCGAAGAGATCGGATTCGAAGCGATAGAAAGAGATCCCGTTTTTATTTTTCTCCTTGATACCCGCAAAGAGTACGGATTCAAGAAAAGAAAAAGAGAATTGTTTTTCAATTTATCACTCATAATCCAATTTATTCGCGGGAGCCCTTCATGGGAACTACTAATACTGCTGCTACGCTTACCTCATATGTAAAAGAAGTCTATCCTTCAGGTATCGGTCAGGTGATTCCTCGTAAGACGATGTCACTTGATACGATGAAATATAAAAACGATCTCGAAATCGGGCAAAAAGCCAAAATCCCCATTCAAGTTACAGATGAGCACGGGTTTTCATACAAAGACGGCCCTGGGACGATTGCATTAGCAGCGGCCGTAGCCCATGAAGGCGTTCACCTTGAGGTAGGCCCTTATCAGCTTGCACTTAGAATACGGATTTCGTATGACCTTGCAGCTCAGGCTTCAAGCAGCAAGAAAGCCTTTGCTGTATGGAATGAAAAACGCTTCATTCCTGCTATCGAATCTGCTCAAAAACGGCTCAATGTTCTTGCTACATACGGCCGAGATTCTCTCGCTGAAGTCGAATCCGTCAGCACAAACGATATAGTCATCAAAGCTGGATCTTGGGCGCCTTGGATTTGGCTCGGAGCTAAGGGAGCTCCCATCGACATCTTTTCAGCCAAAACAGCAGGCACACAGAGAAACACTGGGGCCCTGACGATTGCCGGAATCAATTCGAGCACTCGAACTATCACTGTGTCGGGGACTCACAGCGGCGTCGCTCCCGGAGATTTCCTCTTTTACTTCCAGGCTCGGGGCCAAGAACAGTTTGGAATCTTTGGCGCTGCAAAGCAAAGCCTCGTAGGCAGTATCTATAACCTTAATCACTCTACTTATGAAGCTTTGCAGGCGAACTACTACCTTGTAACGGGCCGACTTACTATCGGCCAGCTGTTGGAAGCTGCTGCTTACAGCATGGATAAGGGCTGCGATGAAAAGCTTGCTGTCCAGATTCCGAGTACCTGTTTTGCGAATATGGTGAATGATCAATCGGCGCTTAGAAGTCATGGCGCAGAGAT
Source organism: Oligoflexus sp. (assembly GCA_041736305.1). Classification (GTDB taxonomy): domain Bacteria; phylum Bdellovibrionota_B; class Oligoflexia; order Oligoflexales; family Oligoflexaceae; genus Oligoflexus. The sequence goes on from JBGSTX010000176.1 coordinate 4,062, forward strand.
GAAACTCAGAAACGGCGCTAAGTCTCTGGAATTTTCTCTGGGCGATGTCGAGCTTGAGATCATGCCAAGCGGTGTCGTAAAGCGCGGGGAATTCATCATGTATCCCGAGCGCTATACGCACAGGATCGGCTCGACAGACTGGACGAATACCCTTCCCGGCACAGACTCTGAGGAGCTCGTGCTGCATGTTCCCGATGCTACTGAGTATGAAATGCGATTCTATACGGCTCAAACTGTCGTCCCTGAGAAAATGTCTTGGGTTACCTACGGAAGCCGCGCTGATGGCGGAATCCTGTAAAAGTTTCCTCCTAAATAATAGCCCTGACTCTCCCCGGTCGGGGCTTTCAGCTCGAGGTGGGCACCATGGGAAGTTTAACAGTTTTATTTGAGTCGAACGAAGATCTAGCTACGCTCCAAAAGGTAGATCAGAATATTCACCTTTCCAACTATGTGAAAAAGGTCATCCTTGGCGCTGCCTGGGGATCGGTTCGCGCGTACTATGACGCTTCGAATCCTGTGGCAGCGAGCGGGACAGCTACGCTCGTGAGCGTTCCAGCTGATGACACTATTACGATCGGCGGCGTTACGCTTACGGCCAAAGCTTCACCGGCCAATGAAAATCAATTCAATCAGTCGGGTAACGATGGCGCTGATGCTACTAGTCTAGCCGCTATCATTAGCGCTCATTCGGTGCTCGGAAAGTTTGTGTCGGCGAGTGCTAACTCTAACGTTGTTACCATAACCTCTAGGCTTCTCGGACAGATTGGGAACCTGCTTACGCTTGCCCGGACAGGCACAGCCATAACCCTTTCAGGCGCTACACTTGCAAACGGAACGGGGGGCCCTGCTTCCGCTCCCGTGGTCTTGGATTAAGCATGAGAAACACCGAAAAGCAGCTCTCCGAAGAATGGGCGTCTACAAAGACGTGGAAGTTTGATCTCAAAGCGATCGAAAAGGCGATATCTGTCCAAGTGAATTATTCGAATGCGGCTCCCTCTGCAAAGGCATTTGCGTTTTCTGATGTCGATGTCGCTGCAAACACGATTACCGAAGCGAGCCACGGGTATAAGACTGGACTTAAAGGCCAGCTCACGACGAGCGGAGGCCTTCCTACAGGACTTTCAGCAGCGACAGATTACTTTGTGATCTACATCGATGCAAACACCTATAAGCTTGCAAGCTCACTCGCGAACGCCGAGGCAGGGACAGCGGTAGATATTACAGCTCAGGGCACTGGAAACCATACCTTCACTCCGACAGCAGCAACGGGGAATGTCCTTAAGCTCCAAGCGTCAAACGATGACACCAACTATAAAGACATATCTGGGAAGACGGTGACAATCGGAACCAGCTCTGGGACTGAGCTCTGGGAGCTTGGGGAAGTGAGCTATCGCTACCTGCGAGCTCTCTACACGCCGTCAGCGGGACAGATTCGTGTAGAAATTTGGCCTTCATATTAGAGCGGGAGTCCTTCCATGGGCGTAGCAAAGACCTGGGCAAATGTCGGCTATACCGTCCCCGAGGCAGGTGATCCCAGGGGAACCTGGGGCCGCACGACATCACTCTTTCTTCAGGCTTTGGCTGACAAAGCGATGTCAACCTATGGAGGAAACCAGGCTCTCACTGGGGCCGATCTTGATCTCGGCGGATCGTTTGGAGTTAAGGCCCAGTATCTAAAGTCTCGCTCAAGCAATATTGCTCAGAGTCAGATTGTTAGGCTTGCGAATAACGAAGGATTTGCATGGCGAAACGCTGGGAACAGCGCAGACCTTGCTTTCAAGGTCAATGCATCGGACGCCTTGGAATTTGATGGCAAGGTGCTTAGCTCCAGCACTGGAGATCTCAATGGGATTAGCTCTAATGGTATCGTCGCGAGGACGTCAGCAAACAATTATGCTCCGAGGACGCTGACGGCTGGTTCTAGCAAGCTAAGTATTAGCAATGGTAGTGGAGCCTCTGGCAATCCCACTATTGATGTCGTTGAAGGAAACCTTACGCTTGATAATATCGGCGGGACGCTGAGCGGAAGTAAGATTAGTCCTGCATTCGGTGCTCAGAACATCAGCACTACGGGGACTTTGGCCAGCGGAGTACCTACTCTAGGTATCTCAGGAGTAAACACGGCTCACACTCATAACACTCAAAGGATGGTGGTAAGGTCAGCTGCGACTTCAGATTTCACATACATTGATCTTCGAAGTTCAACCGATCTGAACGGGTTTATCGGCGTCAACGGTACCAGTGGTACGAAGCTTATAACAGGCAGTGCAGATAAAGCGCTTGCCCTCGGCGGAGTGGGAGGCATCTCTCTTTCCGGGAACAATGGCACAACTGAGCACGTAACTATCAGCACAGTAGGCGCGGTGACGCTTGGTCCAACTAACACAGACACTGCTTCAGGCCCAAGCCACATACGGAACGGCTACACATCGAGTGGTGCAACCGGCACAGGCGACGCTCAGAAGCGCTTTATGTGGAATGTAAACGGTTACAGCTCTGGCTATTCAGGCTTCCCAGCAAGAACTGGTGTAGGCTCTTTAGGCGGCGCTATGCTTGAAATGTTCGCAAGAACATCAAATAGTAGCAACGCATTTACATTCAGTACTAGCCAGACTGGCGATGGCGCAACGACTACCATGACGCCAGTCTTAACAATGACCCAAGCAGGTGCCTTAACGCTCGGTCCTCCCGCTACCAATACCACGCATTTTGTTAACGGTAATATGCAGTATAAAGGCTCAAATACAACAAACTCCGTTACTACCGAATACCGAAACTCAGATGCCTCAAGATTTTCGTATGTCGGTCTTAATAACAGCGCGGGCACTGCCTTAATCACTGGTACTGATCCAAGTGCGCTTTGTATTGCTGGCAGCAATGGTATTGCGTTTAGCGGTAACGCTAGTGCTTTACACGGCAGCATTTCCCCAACAGGCGCGCCGACATTTGGGTCTACTACTACGGGTGTTGCAGCGACATTTAACGCTTCAAATATCAATCTTAACGCTATTGCAAGCGCCACTACCATTAACTTTATAATGTCTCTTGCAGGCGCACAAAAGTGGCGAATATTTAATGATGTAACGATAAGCGATAGGCTCTACATATATGATGCAGACCAATCGGCTGGCGTGTATTTAGCTCAAAACGCTACCGCCTGGGCTTCGGCTTCTGATGTACGGGTAAAGAAAAATATCACTCCCATTTCTAAGGGTCTAGCTGATCTTAATAAAATCAATGTTGTTGAATTCCATTATCTAACCGACGAAGACCAGAGGATGAAGCGGCTTGGCTTTATTGCTCAAGAGCTTAATGAAATTCTGCCAGAAGCGGTTGATGTATCTGACGTGGGCATGTGGGGTGTAACTGCTGCCGATCTAATACCAGTACTTGTTAAAGCTATTCAAGAACAACAAGCCCTCATTGAGTCCCTAAAGACAAGAATAGAAGCACTCGAAGTAGTCTGAAAATACTATGAAGGAGCGATCATTTTGACAGAAGAAATAAAAGCTGCACGATTAGCATTAAGCGATTTCTATCAGCTAACCCGCACAGCTCAAGCGACAGCGGATGTACATGAGGTCTACAAAAAGCATCAAGAATCAATCGCAAAAGTATTTGACGCATATGAGCGAGTCCTTGATGCATACGAGACGCTGATGGACGAAAGAAGTAATTCGAGAGTGATAAGCCTGGAGGCTTCACAACCTTCCCCTTTGTAACGAGCGAGAAAGGAGGTGTCCCTTGCGATTTATCGAAGATGAAGACGAGCTGGAAGCTAAAAAGGTTGCTCTGGATGATCTGGTTAAAATGTGTGAGACCATAATCGGAAAGCCCGGCGCAGAAAAGCGGCGTAAGAAAAAAGAAGAGTCTATGATGTCAATCATGCCAGAGAAATCCTCCAAGGCGCTTGTCATCGCTGAAAGCGGGGAAAGCGAGGACGAGGAAATGAGTGAGGAAGAGATGAGAAAGCTTAAAGAGCTCTATGAAAAAATGATCGGATAAAACGATGTTTAACGGAGATGAGCTCCCGGAGGAGCTTAGAAAAAAGCTTTCTTTGCCCAATGGGCGCTTCGAGCCCGACACGATTCGAGGCTTTTGCACGAATGCTCTGATGTATGATCTCATGCCTATACTGATTCGGGCGCGGCGTAGTTATTATGTCAAAGTTAGCGATATCTCGTTTGTTGCTGGTAAAGAACGATATCGACTCCCCTCAAGAGCATACGCCGGAGGCTTTCAGAGTCTTCAGAGAATTATCGATCAGCAGGTATCTAAGCTTATTCAGATCGAGTGTGGGCGTGTGGACTCGATCACAAGCGGATTACCGACATCCTACTACCTCGAGGGCGGGGACATCCTTTTTTATCCCAAGCCTCAGGATGCGCTGGGCTTCGCACGGCTCAGGTATTGGCTCCAGCCCTCAAAGCTTGTATCTGTGGCGGAGTGTGCGCTTATTGAGTCAGTCGCAGGAGCTACGATAACGACGAGTGCAATTCCCGCAGCTTGGACGACTGCAAATCGCTTCGATCTTGTGCGCGGGACATCGGACTACGAGCCATACTCGCGGGATCTGACGGCTATCAACCTGACTGGGACGACGATCGAATTCAATCAAGATGTCGATACTACTTGGGAAGTCGGCGACTATGTGACGCTTCGAGCTCAAAGCCCCTACCCTTATCTCTATTCAGCATTCTTTGGGGCCCTCATGCAGTTTGCAGCAAGCTATGTGCACGAAGCGCTCGGCGATCTAGCGCAGAAACAAGCGTCCGACATGAAAGCTGCATCGCTAGTCCAAGAGACGCTCGATATCATGCTGATGCGGACGCAAGAACCGATTCCGATCGAATCTCCCCTGTGAGAGGTAGAAGCCTATGCCAGCGCAGACTATAGAGCTATCGATAAGGGGCCTACACACATATAACTCAGAGCTATCTGGCGTTCCGAAGGGGGCACTCAAACGAGGCCGGAATATCAGTATCAATCGACTGAATCTGGCGGAGCCCAGAAGAGGCTTCAATTTCCTCACGCATAATCTTCCGAACAATTCGGATCGAGCCCAGCGCCTTATCGACTTTAAAGACTCCCTCTGGGCGCACACGGGAACAGAGCTTTTCTACTCGGACGGCTCGAGCTTTGTGTCTCGAGGCACGATCTCAGCGCCTTCTGGGCAGAAGCTTCGGCACGCTATCGGAAACCAGAATCTCTATCTTTCGACATCGAACGGGATCTATAAGACGGACGCAGTAAGTAGTTCCGTTACTCTAGCGGGCGTTCCCAAAGCTATTCATTTAACAGGCGCACTTACAGGCGCGTCAGGTTATCTTACTGACGCCGGGACTGTGGCTTATCGCTATCTCTTCGGACGATATGACCTAAACGGCAACCTCATCCTGGGCGGTGCATCCCAAAGAATCACGGTCTCAAATAATGTTGGCGGTGGTGCTACGCGAAATGTCCAGCTACGGCTCTATATCCCATCGGGCATTCTTGCTGGCGATTTCCTTCAGCTCTATCGAACGATCATCTTCGCGACGGGCGTTCCCGACGAAGAGTATCAGCTCTCATATGAGCTTACTTTGACGTCCGGAGATATTAGCGCTGGCTACGTTGACATTACCGACATCGTCCAAGATGATCTGCTCGGAGCATTTCTTTATGTCTCTACAAGCCAGGGAGGCATCGCAGAAAACAATGAGAATATGCCTTTTGGCAAATCGATTGAGATCTATAAAGAACATCTTTTTCTTGGGAACCTTCGTTACCGCCATAAGATCCTTGTCACGCTTCTTGCTACCGGGACGAATGGCCTTCAAAATAACGACACGATTACTTTTACTCGGGGCGTGACGACTGTCACCTACACGGCTAAGAGCTCCCCTACTCTCTCAACAGATTTTCAGCTCACAACAGGGGGGACTGCTTCGACAGATATCCGGGATACAGCGCTAGCTTTTGTCGCGAAGGTGAATCAGAACGCTTCAGATTTTCTCTATGCTTACTATATTTCGGGCTCGGATGATCTTCCCGGCAAGATCCTGCTCGAGGCTAGGGATCTTTCATCGAGCTCTTTTACTGTCACTTCAACGCGTGCCAGTGCCTTTCAGCCGAGCCTTACCTCTCCCGCTGCGACACTCAATACAAGCTCCTCTAGCTCCTACAAAAATGGATTGGCATTCTCGAAGTATGGTCAATCGGAGCACTTCGCTCTGAAGAATCTTATTTTTATAGGCAGGGCCGACAAAGAACTATTGAACATCAAGGCCTTGCGGGACGCGCTTTTGGTATTCAAAGAAGACGGAACCTTCGTCCTCCGCGGCGATAATGAATTCAATTTTACTGTGCAGGAAGTCGATACAAATGCCGTGCTTCTTGGAGTCGATTGTTTGTGTGTCGGAAACAATACTGCCTACTGCTACCTGGAGACTGGCTTTGCAGCAGTGACCGACGCCGGTACAGAGACGATTTCGATACCGATCAAAGACGAGCTCCTCGCGATCCAGGGCCCTGCACTGGCGGAGATTGAAGCCTACTCGCACGCAGTGGCATACGATGCAGAGGGGAAAATTCTTTTCTGGGTGCCAGAGGCCGAAGGAGATACGACAGCGACGAAAGTCTACGTCTATGACTTTTATAACGAGTCATTTGTCGATTGGCCTATCCGCTCTGATGCAGCTGTCATCTTTCAAAAGCGGCTCTACGCAGGGGTTTCAGATATCAATAAGATCCGAGTCGAACGCAAGGCCTTGGACTTTTCAGACTATGTTGACTATGGCTCCTCTCTGACAATTTCTGATGTATCAAGTTATACGCTTACTCTTAACGACACGTCCGACATACTTCCTGGCGATGTCATCGCTCAGGATGATCTATACGGCTACGTTGAATCTGTGAATCCCGATCTTGATACGGTCACGCTCGATGTCGCTGAAGCTTGGGACACGGGGCTTCCGGTCGATCATCTAAAGGGTATTGATGTCGATGTCGCGTTTAATCCCGAGTTTGCGGGAAATCCTGGAGGCTATAAGAATTGGCTTGAGTGCCTTTTGATGTTCAAGCGTGGATTTATAAAAAACGCCACAATATCTTTTTATACTGACCTTTACTCTGGGCTCACTGAAGTACCGGTCGAACAACCTGCAGGGACAGGAGCCTTCGGCGAATTTGACTTCGGCGATGCGACATTCGGAGGGGATCCAGCTCAAGCTCCAATCAGGCTTCTTGTGCCTCGAGACGCATCAAAATCAACACTGCTCTTTGTTAGCTTTAGTCAGCGCGTGGCTTTCTCCGACTTCCAGCTCAATGGCCTGAGCCTGATCTATGAGCCGATTTCTACGAGGTTCATATGAAGCTTTCAAACGTAAAGATATTCCGGGAAGAGGATTTTCAGGATCAAATGCCTTGGATTAGGCGGCTATTGACGCCGATCAGCCAATTTTTCACCGATGTGACTAATATGCTCAACGGCGGTCTGGTCACAGCCGACAATTTCAAGTGGCAGACTTTTGAGCGAAAGCTCCAGGCGGGCGTGACCAGCTTTAACTTTCGATGGCTTCGAAACGAGCCGCCAATCGGAGTGATTCTTTTGTATCTCAAAGAGATTGGCAGCAGCAGCGTTCCGGCGACAGGTATTTACTGGGAGTATAGCGATGGCTCTGTGAGTGTAGAGCTCACGGGGCTTGATCCGGCGAAGGAATATCAAATTAGAGTGCAGGGGATAGTCTAGTATGCCATACGCAAAGTATCTGACGGAAGAGGATCTGAGAAAAAAAAACCAAATTGATCCAAATGCCAATCCGGCTAGTGCGCAAACTCCTGGATACGTGGCTCCATCGGCTGGCGGCGGCGGCGGCGGGGCACCTTCTCCGACAGCGCCGCGGGGGGGAACCGGCTGGACGAACCTTCAGAAGTATCTTGATGCGAACCAAGGCAAGGGCCAGCAGTCGGCCGAAACGCTTTATAACGCGGGTGAGTCGAAGATCGCAGGAACTACGGCTCCTCTAAAGGCTGCTGTTGAGAAGGGAACAGTCAAACGTAACGAGGAGCTAGAAAAAACGCTCAAAAATGAAGCAGAGAATGTGGATAAGTCCAAATTCTCTGAATATGTGGGTTCGAGCTACACAGGCCCGAAAGCCGCGGACGAAGTGCAGGACTACAAGAGCATTCTAAATCAGTACAATTCAGCTAACCGTGATATCGAGCAGCTTTCGGATAGAGATAAACGAGCTGCTGTTTTCAAAAAGAATCTGAATGATCCGACTTATAGCTCAGGTATGGGAGCTCTCGATAACTTTCTTCTAAATACAGAAGGTGAAGGCTGGCTTAATGGCAAAGTAGCTGCACGAAAGACAGATCCGAAATTGTCGAGATCGCTTGACGATCAGTTCAGAGACTGGGCTGCCGATGGTAGCATTCGCTCTCAGCAAAACGTAATGTCAGCGCTGAAAACGGCTCGGGACACGAGGCAAGGCCTTTACGATCAGAATCAGCTCGAGTACGGCGCGCACCAAACAACGGGCAGAGCGAAAAAGCTCGGGGACGTGCTCAATACGTCCGATCGTTCTCGAATGGCAGCTCTCTCTGAAATGCTCGGCGAAGAGAATCTCTTCAAAGACGCTGATATCGATCCTCCTGAAAGATTCCCTGAGCCTACCGGCCCTTCGGGTGCTCCTCCTCCCCTGTCGGACATCTTAGGCGATAGACCTAGTATTGATGATCTTCACTTACCAGGGGCAGTCGGCGGAATGACAGGCACTCCAGGGCTCCCAAGGTCTCCCGACGATATCAATCCGATCGTGTCGGGTGCACCAAAAACCCCTCCCAGACTTCCACGTCCTTCGCTGCCTGATCTAGAAGGTCCTAAGATTCCATTCCCTGTGACGCCTACGGGGCCAGTCGATCCATATGAAGAGCTAATGCGTAAGTACGGCGGCCGCTACGTTTAAAAAAGGGGGCTGAGATGGGTTTTTGGGACGATCTAAAAAACGCGAATAAAAAATTTATTACTGCATCGCATGGGGGCGATGAGGATACGGCAAGGATATTCATCGATCCTCTTAATCTAGGAGTGTCGGATGCACTACTTGGAAAGAGAGGCGGCCCTCCTAGCTATGAGGATCATGACGCAAAACAAGATGAGATTCTTGCAAAGCTAGAAGCCGGAATGCCTCTTGAATATGAGGAGGAGGCCTGGCTTGAAGACTACGCTCCTGATCTCCTGGGACAGGCTGAGGCTCTCGGGCCTTCCGCGGTGTCTAATATCAAAGAGGACGAAGATCTTAAGCGGATCAGAATGGAGGCCCTTTCAGCTCTCGAGGAGCAAGCGGAAACTGGTTTTTCTCCAGCCGACTTTGCTCAGCAAGTGCGAGAGCAAAAGGCTCTCAGGCAGCAAACGCGTGGCCAGCTGGGTGCAATCGAGCAGAATATGGCTTCTAGGGGGATCGGAGGATCTGGACTCGAGCTAATGGCGCAATTGGGTTCGGCCCAAGCCTCTGATTCAAGAGCCGCCGACATGGCCCTGGAACGAGAAGCACGGGGCTATGAAAACCGGATGCGGTCGAGGCAAGCGGCCGGGGGAATGGCTGGCGAGATGTCTCGGGATGACTATCAGCGGGAGCGTGACGCTGCAATGGCGAGAGACTCCATTGAGCGCTATAACGTGGAAAATAGGGCTAGACGTGAGGAATATAATAATCGCCTTGGAAATGAAGCGAAAGCGGGTAACTTGCAGGGCAGACAAACCGTCGCTAGCAACAATAGTAGGGGCAGAAACAATTTCGGGCAGCAGCGATACGGGAACCAGGCCGCGGCAGCTCAAATAAGATATAACCAAAATTCTGAGAGGCAAAACCGAAGTATTCAGCAGTATGCTGACCAAGAAGACGCCTACAATCGAAAGCGCGAGGGCGTAGTGAATGGGGCTGGTAGCGTATTTGGTGCGATATTATCTGACGAGAGAGTAAAGACGGACATAGAAGAAATACCCGAACAAGAAATCGAAGCATTTCTTCAGAGCATCGTCCCTTCGAGCTTTAGTTATAAGGACGGCCGTAGCGAGGGGCAGCATGTCGGCGTTATGGCTCAAGACATAGAGCGCACGCCGATAGGAAAGACGATCGTCGATAAACGTGGGCCTGAAAGTATCCGATCAATGGATAAAGATGATCTGATAGGTGCACTGCTCGGCTCGGTTTCCTACCTTTACCGTAAGCAAAAAGAAAGGGATAGCTATGGATCCTAGACTCGAAGACGAGCTCATGAAGAAATACTATCCTGAAATGTATCGGGCTCGAACCGAAGGCCAAACAGAGATAGATGACGCAAGGAGCATGCAAAAATATACGAATATGGCTCCAGGCATAGGCCAAGTGATCGGTTCAATAACAGCGCCGAAGTATAATTCGCTCCCCTTTGTTGGCGGCTGGGGCGATTCCATGGCTAAGAGTGCTCCTGCTCAAATCAGGCCTACGCAAATCGACTTTTCGGCAATTAAAAATGCTGGCGATGAGAGATTAAAAAGGGCCGAATCTGATCGTGACAAGGGTATGGAAGAGGGATTGGCGGTCGATCAGCTGGGGCTGAAGGCGCAGGATATGCACGATGAGACTGATCCAGAGAATCCCAGGGCGATCATGATGAGAGACTCGGTGAAAGCGGCGCTTCCCGAGCTTGCGGCTAAGATTCCTAATTACGAAAAAATGACTTTAAAGGATTTTAAAACGAGTTTCCCCGTTGCTTACAAGTCTTACATGGATTACGCGGAGCTTAGTTCGAAGAATACTACTGAGAGAAGGAAAGAAGCAAAGGAAGAGAAAAAATCTGGACACGATCGCTATAAAAGATCGGTCGATATCAGAAAAGAGCTTTCCAACAATCCCTCTTTTAAGAATGCGCGGGAAACGGACGGCCGTCTTTCGCAAGTCGACGAGCTCATGAAAAATCCGGGCGGTGTCTCGGACGAAGCAATCCTCGTTATGTATCAGAAGGCCCTAGATCCTGGATCAGTCGTTCGTGAGGGCGAATTTGCACGAACGGCCGAAGGCCAAGCTCTCCTGTCTCGTGTCGATACAATCATGCAGAGCTACATGAAGGGCAATCGGATGACTCCGGAGCTCAGAAATCAGGTAGTCGGCACGATGCGGGCCTTGAGAGACGGTAACAGAGTGCAGTTACAAAAAATTCTTGTGCCGTACGAGAGAGAGATACGGGATTACCAGCTAGATCGAGGGATTATACTTGGCGAAGATGAAGAGGGCGGCGGAGGTAATGCAGGGCCCTCCCCTGCTGGCGCCGGAAGTAGGCCTTCAGGTAGCCCGCCGCCGAAAAAAGGCGGAAAGTTTGACGGAAGGACTCTGCCATGAGAGTCACAAAAAACTTTCAAGATTTCTATGACATCGATGAAAGTGATGAGAGTGTCGAAGGAGCCTTTGCCAAGGGCTATAAGCCTGTCATCACTGTGACGAAAGATGGGGCGGAAACGTACGATCTTGATGCATCCGATACCGGCTCAGTGCGGGCTGCCTTCGACAAAGGTTACTTCGAAGTCGATGCTCTCAAAAATCTTGATGAGTCTAGACAAGAGGCCCGTAGGCCTTCGAAAGCAAGAGTAGCGCTGCGCGGCGGCTTGCAGGGATCCTTCTTTGGTTTCCCTGATGAGCTTGCAGGCGGAACAGAAGCAGTCATGTCTCTAGCAGGGGATGAGCCTTTTAAGGAGGCCTACAAGCGGGGCCGAGACGAGTGGCGGGCCGAGGATAAGAGAGCGGAGGCAGAGAATCCTTTGCTCTACAAGGGGGCTGAATTTGTAGGCAGTGCAATAGTGCCTCTTGGGGCCGGAGCCGCGGCGAAAACTCTCGGTGGCGCTTTTTTGAAAGGAGCGGGAGCCGGAGCTCTCCAGGGGACGCTAGCCGGAGTCGGGACGAGTGAAGATGAAACGGCGTCAGGGCTTGCTAAGGATGCAGCGCTAGGCGGCGCACTTGGCGGGGTTCTCGGCGGGCCATTGGGTGTTACGGGAAGTGTCATAGGACGGGCTTTAACAAAGGGCGGAAGGGAAAGCCTCGAGGCCGAAGCCAGAGCTCTCCAAAGGGGGTTTTCGAAGCCTGTGGACGGGGCCGGGTATCTGGAGCCTTTGAAGCGAGTACGAGAAGCCTTTAATGAAGCTGGGGCTACGGAAGAATTTCTCGGAGAGTTTAAAAATCTCATAGGTAAGTCAAAAAATAACTTAATAAGTCGAATGGTCGAAGAGGGAGGATCGAAGGATCAGATCGAGGGCGCTCGATCGATGCTTCGCAAGATGTCGGATGACGACTTTGTGAAGCGGATGCTCCTCGAGGACGGGCCGAACGAAGTTAAAGACTGGGTGACAAAAAACGCGTCCGCTACTGGAGGACGTTTCCAGCCTGAGCACTATGCTTCTGTTCTGAACGACTCTGCTTCCCAGCGATCTGAAGCTCGTCGATTCAGCGCTAGAGAGCGCGGGGCAGAGCTTTTAGATCCAGCAAAGAAGGCCGAAGACAGCTTTATGCCCGCCAACATGTCTAAAGTCAGGGAGCTTACCGAGAAGGGTGCTCCTGAGTTTGGGGGGGATTCCGAGGCCGTAGATCGTGCACTCTGGGCAATTCAAGGCGCCTATGAAGATAGCCAAAGCCTGAGTAGTATACCGTCCGGAGTAGGGAAGCGAATTCGTGACGTGCTCAATATCATAGAAAAGGGCAAGGGCCCGGCCCATATGAAGCTGAAGGAAGGCGACTATACGGGAACTATTCGCTCGAGTGATCGCTTTTTCCGGTTCCAGAAGGCAAGGGAACACCTTGACGAGGGGATCGACTGGGAAAAGATCACCAAGGGCGTTCGGCCAATGACCAGCGGCGAAAAGGTGCTAGCGGGCCTTCGCGATGAGTTTGACACTCTTCTAAAAGAGGTACCTGGAAAGCGTGAAGCTGATGAAGTCTGGCAGGCAGCTGCGAGGATCGAAAAGAGCGTCTTCGATAAGAGCTCCTACGGGGGAGGCATTGATAAATATAAGCTGGCTCAGCTTCTTTCAAACAGCGATCAGTCGCAGCGTTTTTTCGACGATCTAAACAGCCTAAAGGCGTGGTCGGAGGATCCCCAGTTCGATTCGGCATCGCGGGAGTATGCAAAAAACTTTGTCGATGAATTTACAAAAGCTGTCGATGTAGCGCAAAGAAAGCGAAAGATTGACGCTTTTGATTACAAGCAGGGCCCGAGCTCGGCGGCGATCGAGAGGCTTGGTAATCAGGTAAAAGACAGGGATACGATTCAGACATTCATCGAGGCACCGGCTACAGCTGTCCAAGGCATGGATAATTTTCTCGATAAATATGTACCAATGGCTGCTGGAAAGTCCTTCAAAGAGCTCGGAGATAAGGAAAAGGGTGCGGTAGTCGATCTTTGGACGTGGTTCAATAAGAACGCGAAAGAAGGCAGAGGCATCACCGATGAATCGGTCATAAACAACTATAGAAAGTTTTTGGAAACACGCGGGGGCGGAGGCCCTGACGGCGGGCCTGGCGGAGGTGGAGGCTCAGGGGGCGGTGGAGGATCAAATTTTTCTGGCGCGGGAATGCCTCCCGCGATTGAGAAGGCGTTTCGAGGGTATCTGCAATCGAAAGGTGAGGGCTTTGTTGCAGAGCAAATGTCTCGAGCGATGGGAATGGAAAACGGGCTTGATGTGTTCGAGCCCTACAAAGAGGAATTCCGGGAGTATCTGAAAAAGAACCACGGCTTTTCGGAGAATGAAGCAAAGATTGCAGCCGGGCTCTTGCCTAGTAATCCTCTTGAGATTCCTGGATTAAGAGGGATCCCCTCAAAGCGAGATATGGGGGATGTCTATGACTTCAAGAAGGCAAAAAAGGCCCTTGAGGCTGGTGAGAAACCTAAAGCTTTAGGCAAGGTGGGAATCAGTAAGCTTGATGGCACTACTGAGGACCTTGGGCTTCTGGACAAGATCAGAGCCAGGCTGGATGACGGTCCAGAGCACAAGGCAACACACAAATGGATCGATCAGGTCGAAAAGTATGGAGCAGATGAACCGTATGTCGGACGGGACTATTCAAGCGTAGCTGCTTTGCGTAGGATCAAAAAAAGTGATCCTATGCAGCCTATTCCTGTGCCTGTCGAGAAGATCGGCGATCTAAAAGGTGTGTTAGGCAAAGGCGTTTTGAAGGGCGAAAGTGATCCCTTTGGTTGGTTGGATACTAAATATGGGGTTTCAAAGGATCTGCTCGCGCGCGAGAAAAATAACCCTCTTAAAATATTTACAAGGTCTGATCTAATCGCTCACGATGATTACATCGCCAATTTAAACCCTGAAAAGCATGAGATCAATATAGTCATAAGCACTGCGAATAACGGGATCAGCAGATTGCTCGAGCCAGGTGCTCCAAGCATCAAGAGGAGGTTGACAGCTGCAAACAAGCTTGCAGAGCAAGGCTACAAGGTAAATATTTTGTATCATAATTACACAAATAAGGGCCTTGATGATAAATTTTATAATGTGGTTCAGCCTGACCAGTTGACGACTTTTAAAGAGCTAAAACGGATGGGTTTAGGAAAAGGGATCGGTTTTGAAGCTATTTCCCAATCTATTGACGATGAAGCTGTTAAAAGAATAAATAGGATCCTAGGATCTGAGTGAAATCAAAAAGGTGACAAATTCAATCAAGATCAGAGCGCCTATCAAAGGCACGAAATAATACTCTACAGTCGATCGAAATTATTTTCTTTGATCCGATAGCTCAGCGTGTATTTCGTGCAGTATAGCGTTTTGCTCCACCATTAGTGCAAGAAAAGCAGTGTCAAGTTTTGAGTGTTCGTTTTTTTTCTTAATGACGTCTTGTATATCGAAGCGAGTCTGATCGCGTTTATAACATGAGGGATTTTTTATCAATTATGTCATATTGCGAATATTTATCTGCGCGTAAGTCCCCGGAATGCCTTGCCTCCCAGCTCTTTGGTGATTTCATTCATATCCGAAAGGCTCTGCGTGCGTAGCCTGAAAGGGCTCAGAGGTTATGGTAAGGAAGCTGATCGAGCGTAAATAAGCCTCAGAGCTGAGGCAGCTCTTACCCTACTTTCGATGCTTTCCCAAAGCAAGAACGCAATAGAGCCCAGCCTGGGAAGCTCTCAAATGCTCTTTTCCAAGCTAAAATGAAAGGAAGAGGTATACGAGCAATGATTGTTCCCGCTGGCTTTGCGAGAGAGAACGGCTGCGAGTGTGGCATAAATCAGCAAAGGCTCGATCCGATTCCTGACACGATCCTAGGTCTGAATATCAAGGAGGCGTGTTGCATTCACGACTGGATGTATGGGCTAGGAAACTCCGAATCGGATCGAAGTAAAGCTGACAAAGTGTTCCTCTGGAACCTTCTGTATCTCATCCAACTAGACAAAGATGCGAGCTGGAAAAAGACGATAGCGCGACGGGCCATGGCGTATCACTACTACGCTGGGCTAGTCCTGTTTGGCGGCGTGGTATACTGGAGAAAGCGTCTAACGTAGGAGCTTGAAGATATGCAGCTACCGGAGCCAGAAGTAATCGGTCTCTTTGCAACCTTTCTCGGG
>JBGSTX010000200.1:0-42421 GCA_041736305.1 Oligoflexus sp.
CTTTTTGTTCCTACGGAGAAGAGCATGCTCTTGCTGGCGGAAAAAGCTGGCTTCAAACTTTTAAGAAGCGAATACGACTCAGAGGCTTTTCAGTTCTGGGCCAGCGAGCAGTACGTGCGTAAAATATCCCTGCATGACCCGGTTTCGTACGCCAGCGAACCAAAAAAGTCTATTTTCAAGCCTGAGGACATCCGCAATTTCGAGAATTCGGCTCGGGAGCTCAATCAAAAGCGCGATGGCGACCAAGCGTGCTTTGTTTTCCAAGCAAGCTCTTAGGCCCATCAGGAAGCTTTATAGGCTTCCACGCTCCACCCAAAAGGTGCAATGCGCCGCTTATCGAACTTGTCCAGACCTAGCAAAACAAGCTGCAGACTACGAATGAGAAGCAAGATAAGCCCTCGCAATGGCATAAGGAGGAGGTCCTGGGGCGATTTCATTCTCCGTCCCAATCGGATGCCGGGAAAAATCTCAAAGAGGCTGGTGAGTTCGTAAGACCAGCGGAGGAATACGCCTCCGAAAGGTTGGACTTTGATTTTACCGGAAGCAAAACCAGCGCGTTCGAGCAAAACCTTCAGTCCATATGATGTGTAACGGAAAAAATCGTAGGGGGTTTGGTGCTCGTGGTGGAAGAAGGGCACTGTTACCATCAGCACGCCTCCATCTTTGAGCACGCGACTCATCTCGCTGAGACAGCGCAGAGGATCATCGAGGTGCTCGATGACCTCTGTGCAAAGTATAGCGTCGAACTCCTTGGCTTCGAACGGAAGCTTGTCCAAGGGCGCGACGAAATCAAGGTGCGAGTAATCCCAGTCGGCGTCGCCAACGGCGGCATCAACCGCCACATACTGGCAATGGCTGAAGTATTTTTTGTAGACGCATTCACCAGCTCCGGCATCGAGGATGCGACTGCCCGACTGCAAAAGCTGAGCCTGCTTACGGACAAACGTTTCGACATGAACTTTTGCTGCGTCTTTTAATAAGGCATAGATTTGGTTCATCGATTTGCCGCTACCTCTAATGACTAGGGCTAGTCTTGCGATGTAGCCAGAAATAGAAAATGGCACCGAACACCGCCCAGTATCCAAAAAGAAAGATAAAATACCCGAGATCCTGCCAGCTATGAAGCGCGAATTTCAAGAGCGGAAATCCTATCAGGGCCAGGGCTGCTACAATTTTAGAGGCGCTTATCTGACGTTTTTGATAGATCGCGTAAGCCGAATAAGGCACCACGGCTTGGGCCACCCATAATCCAAGCATGCCCCAAAAGAAATAGGTGAACGAAGGAGTCAAGTGCGGGCCAAAGAGCCATTCAACCAGACCAGCCCAGAACATCAGATAGAGCAGACCTAGAGCTAGAATCAGCATAAGAAAAAGGTTTTTAAGCAATTTCAGGCTTTCGTCGGCGTAAGCTCGGCTCGATTCGAGCTGCTGATTGAAAAGCCGTGGCAAAGCCAAAATAATGTAAGTTTGAAAAAAGAGAGAAAAGGGTGTTCCTACAGCCAAAGCCGTATTGAGAAAGGCGACTTGTGTTTCACCAACCTGCCTCACCATGAAGCCGTGAAAGAGCAAAGTCGAGACAATCAGCAGCGCGCTTAGAAGAGCGGTCTGCATCGCTGAGCGAACGAACAGGCGGAACTGTACACGGTCCACCTCCCCACGAGGCACATCCCCTTTATAACGCTGCGGCTTCCACAAGAGGACGAAAACGCCAGCCATGAGCAGGGAGCTCAGAGTGAAAATGAGAAATGCATGAATCAGGCTCTGATCGGGCCAGAAATACCAGGAACTGAGAAAGGCTCCTGATGCTACAACCCGAGCGAGCCGCACCGTCACAGCGCGGCCGACGCGGCCCGCCGCATACGATTGAGTGTCGTAAATCGAAAATATGATGAGGGGGTAGAGAGCCGCGACGAAAATAAGCATAGCTGCAAAAAGCTCAGTGGAGAACTTTGCTAAGACACCGTAAAGCAAAGCAGCCACCATTCCCATACTCACAAACATCGTACGCAGCTGAGCCAGGTGCTTCAGAGCCAGCTTGTGGGCTCGGGAGCCTTGTCGGTGCTGAAGAGTTAAAAATTCGGTTTGCGAACCCAGGTCTAACAGCGCGAGATAAGTCGAAAAAAGCAGGAAAACCAGACTGACTTGTGAAAATCGAGCCTGGTCCGGCAGGAAGTGTGAGAGCCCTTTAAGGACAAGGAAGGTCACACAACCATTAAGAATAGCGCTGCCATGCTGCACCGCATAACCCATGAACTTCGACATCGTCAAGTTTTTAGGAAGGCTGGAGCCTAGCATCAGCTGATCTTAATATTTGGTTCAGGTAGCACTTATTGCAAAGATATAGATGGCAAGAGCCAGAAGAATAAGTGCTGCAGCTCCTATCGCCCCAAATTTAATGAGGGGATTTTTTCTCCGCAGCTTAGTTTCCATCGCCGCTTGAAGCATGTACTCGGTAATATATAGGTCATTTCTACGTTTCATAAATAACCCGCCGGAAAGGGTAGCCTCTAATGTGATGCACTCTTATACCGCTTATTTGGTCTAGCGTCTAACTTTAATGGGCCTCGCGCTAGCGGTATCTCGTCAAAGCCTTGCTAAGCAATACTTTCAGCCTTCTGTTTTCAGGTAAGGCGTGCGGGCTTTGTCTTTGCGCCTTACGGAAAGAACCTTATCGACTTCGGCTATCAGTTCATTGCCTTCATCAAAGACCTGTACTTTGAACTGCGGCTCGACCTTATCCATTTCGTCGGCCTGAGCTTTGATGCTCGAGATCTCTTCCCGTGTGATTTTAAAGGCGGCCCGAACCCGTCCTCGCCCAGGCCTTTTAAATCGAACATGGGCGGACTTATCCCAGACAATATAGTTTGAGCCGAGGTGTTCAATGAGCATCAGCATGTAAAAGGGATCGGTCATCGCGTAGAGGGAACCGCCGAAATGCACGCCTACGTAATTTCGATTCCAAGGATAAGATCGCAGCTCGACTTCGATGGAGCTGAGATCGTCAGCTACATGAGTCACCTGGATTCCTGCGCCAAGAAAAGGGGGCCAATAGGATAGCCAACGGAACAGGCGCGCCTTTTTCATCGAAGATTCTCCCGCCTCATATGAAAGCTTTAGCGCAGTGTAACATAAAAATTTCCGAGAAGAGCAGAGTCGACTTGGGCAGGGGCTTCGGCGAGGTGAGGGCGTGCACTTCGCCAAAGCCTAGCTAAGAGGAGACAGAAGCAAAAGCAAAAACAGAAGATATTCAGAATCCACTGTTGAATGCAACTGATTCCGGGATTCCCAGTTGCCGATGAAGAAAGGCCAGCTTTGCGACAGCATCGAGCAGGTAGACCTTGTTTACGGGCTTGGGAAGAAAAGCTTGGAATCCTTCTTCGAAGGATTTTTGCATCATTGATTCTTCATGATGGGCCGAGATCGCAATCAATGGTATTAGTCCGTTTTCTTCGTAAGAATGGGAAGCGCGAAATCTTCGCAAGAGGTCGAACCCATCCTCTTGCGGCATCGCGAGGTCCGAGATAATGAGACTAGGGTGGAAGGTATCGACAATCCTTAGGGCATCGCGTACTGAGCTAGCCCACTTCACTAAAGCTCCTTCTTGGGCCAGCATTTTAGCGACGATACGTGCGGAATCAGGCTGGTCGTCGACTACCAGCACATGCAAGCCTTCGATTGAACCGATGTCGGCATCGAAACGGCTCTCTCGTGAACTTGTAGTCACTGATTTGGAATTCTGTTCTTTTTTTCCGTGCTCCCGATATTCTGGAAACAAGATCATAAGCCACCCTTTTTCTAGAAAAAATAAAAGACCTGCTGATCTCCCCCTTATCAGGAAATAACCTGCTCTCAAGAAAGTCGCAATTGTTTGGCAGCAATTATGTATGAGAAAATTAGGCGAGTGAACAAGTGTATCGTTTGTTGTAGTTTTTTTTCAAATATTCAGCACCCCGTGATCCTATCAATAATCTATTTCGAGGCTGGCTTTGCAAGCTCTCATGAGCCGTGAAGTATGTTTATCTGAGCAAGGTCAACTGCTAGGTGCTTTGAGCAGTTTAAGGGGCATCACCTGCATGGTGGGCCCCTTAATTTTTTAAGCAGCTCATCGCTTACACGACAGGCTGGAACGGAATTCCGTATCTCCTTGTCTCAGGCTTTGTACTGCTTCCTGTACTTATGGATGGGAAGGCGACGGGCAAAAACCTGAAGATAATGGCAGCGCCATATAAGCGCATGATCTGCTTGAATCTTTCAAGCAAAGCTTGGCATTCGGATTGCATTGCCTAAAGTGGGCAATCAGTCCGTTGTGTGTTCCTGGATATCTGCTTACATCCTCTTTATGCCATCCTAAACTTCCCGTCAAAGATTTTGGCTTACAGGCCAAACATTTCCCCACATGCAGCGGACAAAACAGCCCGAAAAGGGCTTTTTTCTCATTTTGACGTAGTCTGCATCATATTTGCAGCAGTTTAGACTGAATTCAAATACCTGCAGCGCATATTCAGAATCCTTCACCGAAAAGCTGCCGCAGTCCTAGAATCGATACAATTATTTTTGCTCGGGATCAGTTACGCTGGGGGCACTTTCAATAGCCTTTGCTTCAGCTGGAGCTTCTACGCTAGGAGCAGCGTCCATAACTTTCGGCTCGGTGGTAGCCTCCGCTTCAGCTTTAGTCTCGTCACTCTTGCTAGCAGCGGGAGTGCCTTTGTACCAGCGCACTGTTTCGTCCCAGTTAAGACGGTCTTGAGCCGTCATACATCCCTGAAGAGAAAAGCTAAGGCCAAGGCTTGCAAGTAAGAAAAATGAAGTTTTCATGGTTTCGCTTCCTCCAGGTTTTTATGATGCTTTCATCCTCCTTTTGGTGCAAAACGCAAGCCCAGCATTTTCTCCAAGTGTTACAGCCTTGCCTGGAGACGAATGTTTAAGGCTTCGACGAACAGTGCGTTAGAATCCACGACAAAAAGCAGCTACTTTTCCACAAATCCTGATGCAAGGTATTTTTGTGCGTCCTTTCCCGGATGAGTGTGTGCAGTAGCTGCTATCCCTCCCAGAAGAGACCCGGTTATGGTCAGTTTAGTCGCATCTACATTCAAGCGGAGCAATGATTACCGCCTCTTTTGGGAAAAGCTCAGTCGTGGTATTTACGACGCTGGACAATACTGCCGCATAGGTAGACCTCGGTCGGTGCCAGCCAGGTACTATCGGCTGTCAAGTTGCTCCAAGAGCTCTCTAATCGTCTTCAGGTTATGGTGAAGCGAGTCCAAGGTAACTGAATTCTCTCTCTTGAAAGGGTCTTCCCAGGAAGGCCCTTGTTTGTCCTAACTAGCCCTAGGAAGCTTAGCTGGGCCTTCAACAGTCTCATCTACGGCGACCTTGATTTGTGCCATCCGGCTGTAAGAGCCTCGCAATCGATGCCCGAGAATGCGGCAAAGGTTGAGAGTCATAACCGCAACGATGCGGGGATTGCGACTAAAAAAATCTGTAATATGATCGTGTTTTATTTCCAAAACTGCGCAAGCAGTGGCAGCAACAACGCCGATTGTATAAGGTTTTTTGTCAAGCAGGACCAGCATGCCGAAGACTTCACCTTGCTTGAGGCGCTCAACTCGGATCCTCCCGCCCTTCGTCTCTTTATGCAATTCGGCTATCCCTTCGAGAAGGACAAAAATCTGATCTGCTGGACCACCTTCTTTGACTATCGTTTCACCTTGCGCGAAGTGATGGACTTTTTGTGTCCGAACGACCTTATCGATTTCTTCATCGTACATTTCAAAGAAGAGTGGGCACCCTTTAAGGACATCCTGAATCGACATGAAAATCAGGCTCCTTTTTTATAGTTTCGTCCCTGTTCCGCGTCACTTTTACGAAGATCGTCGCGAATATCCTTGAGCAAGAGAACTAAGCTGTTTTCAGCAAATGTGAGCTTACTTCCGTGGATGCGATACCACATGAATTCGATCGCTCGCTCGAAGTTCTTAGCCACTTCGTCTCGAACAGTATTCAGCGGAAAAAGAGCTGTCGTCACCGTAATGATTACGCTGAAGCCAATCCCGGCGATCGATGTATTCATCGAGTGAGCGACTTGCGAGACGAAGAGGTTGAGAATGGGGCTGGCCTCACCTAGCTTCGCGATATCGATGGTAGAAATAAGTGGTAAAGACGTTGTGATACCCACAAATGTTCCGAAGATACCACCGATGACAAAGAGGTTCGGCAGAATATCGAGGAAGCGATTGAGGCCTTCCATGGGTAGGAAGCCGAAGAGAAGGCGCCACTTCGTGTCTTGATTGAGCACCCTGTCTGCTAGCTCAGCGCAGTTCGGCTGCTGAGGACTTTTCAAAGCGTCGGCCTGCTGTTTCATCGCGATAATAACGCTCTGGGTTCCGTCGGCGTAATCATGCAGGTTTTCGGAACGTCCACCGCGCGATGCTTGGAAGCGCAAGGAGCGTCCGGGTAGATATTCTTTGATGCGGTTCAGTATGTTTTCGAGCCAGACATCGACGTCATCGACAGGGCTCTTTTGGGTCTCTTCTTCTTCCAGATGTTTGATAACCGAACGAGCAAAAGTATTAAAATACGCCTGGTTGTTCTTGTTAGCTCGGTGCGCGATGATCCTTAGACAAAGAGTAGCTGCGCAAACCACAGCCATCATCCAAATCAGGTTTACAGCGAAAATTTTGGCGATTTCAATGACTGACATTCTCGGCTCCTGCGAACTTTAGTTTTTCCGATATCTTTTGCAGCTGACGATCCGTGTCTTTCTGATTCTTCAGAACAAACTGAATCTCAACGCGTCTCGACTTCTTACAATCAAAGGGGCCGCAGCCGCATTCTTCGAACTTCAGGGCCGCGGTGCTATCTTTGAGGCATTGGGAAGCAGGATCGTGTGGTATGGACTTCATGAGACCCATGCCCGAAACATGGACCATCTTGCGCATCTGCTCTTTGAATGGATAAGCAGGAATTTGGGTACCGAGCATGTAGGTAACGATTTCTCTGGCGCGGCTGACGCTGAGTTCCAGGTTGTATTCGTAGGCTTCGCCTTCTGCTCGAGTAGGATCGACAAATTCCTTTTTGAACTTAGGGCTTGCGTAGCCCGTAACATGGATACTCTCGATGCGCTTGGCTATCTGTGGGTTGCCTAGGAGGCTGGAAGCATAGATAGGCAGAATTTTTGCGATTTTCTGCTTAGCTTCTTCCCGCAGTTCATAGGAAGCGTTTTGGAAGTAGAAGGATTCATCCATGCGCAGGGTAATGTTCCCGGTCTCCGGGTTGATGTCGACGTCGATACCGGAGTCTTTGAGATTTTTACTGAGCCCTTCGGCTATCTTTTTGCGCTCGTTGTCGATATCGTTTACGACCTGCCGGGCGGCATTGAGACTGGAACTCGCGCCGTTGAGGCGATCATTTTGATCCTTTACGACTGCGGCAAGCTTATTTTTATCAGCTTTTACTTGTGACTTCTCATCTTCGCAAGCGAGCTTATCTTTCTGACCTTCTGCGAGACGCCGGTCGAGGTTTTGCTGTTCCTTCTCGAGGTCTTTGACGGCGGCAGACAATTCTTTGGCCTTGTCGTCGAGATCTTTTTTATCGAGCGCTGCGGCAGCGAGACGTTTTTCAAGTTCATCTTGATTCCGCTTCATTTTATCGAGCTCGCCGTCTTTGCCTTTGAGTTGGCCCGCAAGCTTATTCAGATTGCCTTCCATGTCTTTCAGTTGGCTTTGACCATCGGCCTGGCCCTTCATACTATCTTTGTATTTTCCTTCGAGTCCTTTGTTTTTACCCTGAAGGTCTTTGTTTTCTCCTTCGAGGCCGGCAACTTTCTGGCCCATTTCTTTGAGGGTCCCTTCAAGGCCGCCGCTTTTGGTCTTTTCATTGGCCAGCTGCGCGCCAAGACCATCTTTTTCAGCCTTCAAATCTGAGTTTGCCTGAGCCAGACCCGCGTTCTTGCCTTCTAACGATTGATTTGCCTTTTTGAGAGCACTGTTCTCGGCCCGGAGCTTCTCAAGCTCTGCGGCTTGGCCCTGGCTGGCAGCAGTGATTTCCCTGTTTTTGGACTGAAGGGCCTCCCGTGCATCGGCGAGCGACTTTTTTTCCGCGTTAACGGCCTCAATCTGCTTTGCAAATGAGAGATTAGCTGCTTCGAGAGCTTTGACGCTGTCTGCCTTCGCTTGCATGGCTATTCCAAGGCTAGCTTTTTGAACCTGCTGCTGAGAATTTTTGGATTTGGCTTCGTTGAGATCTTGCGTCAGCTTTTGAAGCGCCTGCTCGCGGGTGGCCAGCTCGTTGATGAGCTTTTCGCGTTGTGCCTGGCTAGAACTGACAATTTGGGCTTTTATAGCAAGTTCTTGGTCCTTCTGGGTCAAGAGGTCTTGCGAGCGCTTTATGACAGCTTCATTCTCATTCTGCCGATTATAGAGATTAGATATGGACTTCTCGCGATTTTCCATCGCTTCTGCCATTTGCCCTATTTGGGCAAGGCTGAGCTTCAAGATTTCCCGTTTCTCAGCCATCTCTTTCAGATCGAGGTTGGCTTGCTCCATTTCTTTGGCTGTTTGATCTTTCTGAGCCTCAGGTATTTGGCCTAAGAGATATTTCTGTGCCTCCATTTTTTCTTTCTGTACAGCGATCTGGGAGGCCCCCGAACTGAGGAGAGCGAAGACGAACATGATGAGGAAGAGTATCGCGATTCCCATGAAGAGGTCACTGTTGGCAGTCCAGCCGGTAGTACTCTCATTTTTAGGGGGCTTAGCGCCTTTACGATTTATGCTTTGCACAAAACTTACCTCATGACAGCGAACAACGATGCAAACGAAGGCTGGGACAGTCCTGTTATCGGACCGGCACGTAGAACTTGAATATTTTTCTTAATAATAAATTTATGTTTGTATTTTCAGATAGATGGATAGGCAGGAGTGAAAGTAAACCACCGTGGGCGTAGTCGAACAAAAAGGGTTTTTTTCATCCTTACCGGAACGTAATTCCTCCCGCATGATCTTGCCGATTGTGCGAGTTCGATGTGTGTTGTTCTATCGCCACAGAACTTTAGTGAAGCTAAAAATCAAAGGAGACAAGACCATGAAGAATTTTGCGCTAGCCTGCCTCTTTGTTGCCAGTGCTGCATCTGCTGCTGAAAATGTCAAAATCGTCAGTATTACGCTTGCTAGGGAAGGGGGAGGAGATTTTGCGGCAGTTGTCGCGAGAAGCGCCAGCGGAACAGTAAAAGTCTATACCAAATCATGTAGCTTTCAGGAGCTGACGAAGGACCAGCAGGCTCAGACTATGGTCACAATCGAAGGCCAAGACGCGCTAGACTTGGACATGATATTTAGCAACAAGGCTACATTAGCGAGTGATCAATCTATAAAATTGGGTCTCACAGGAACTTTCCCGACGCTTTATGTGACCTACGAGTATCAAGACAGCGAAAATATGACAAAGAGAGTTCGAAGGAAGATATCCAAGCCACTAATTGCTTTAGAGAGCAGAATCTCGCCGGTCCTTGTTAACATCGAAGAAAAAGCACGGGCCGCATCCATGGCATTCTGCTCGGCACCGAGCTGAATGTTCCAAAGCAGCGCCTCTGAACGCGAGAGGCGCCTCTTATTCAATTTTTGGACAGATCTTCCACAAAAACGGCTGTACTTCTTAAAAATGCAGGTAGGTGAAGACTGAATAATCATCTTTCCGAGGAGTGAGAACGAAGAGCCGATCATAGTCGTATTCTGTAAAGGTAATCTGGCGCGCAGCGCCGAGCTGGAGTAGAAGATCCGGTAGAGTATTAGAATGGTTAATAATTAGCGCTTTGCCGTCCGATTTATCGGCTTTGATTTGTTCAATAAGTTTTTTGCTCTCGTCAGCCTTGATCTTGATCAGCTTGAGACTGAGCTTGTTAGCGAGAGGCTCGGCGGTTTTGTTAGTTCTTGCCCACTCTGTTACGTAGATGGCCGTGATACCCGCGTCCTGCAGCATCCAGGCGAGGCGGTGAGCACGCATTTCTCCTGCTAGGGTTAGACCTGGATCAGGACTTTGGTCACCCCGCTCTGCATGACGCAAAAGAAAAATTTGTTGGTAAGCCACTGCGGGCAGAGCATAGCTTAAGAGAATTCCTAGCCCCATACTTTGCAATTGGAATCGCATAATACTCCCTCTCTGTTGAAAGATCCACAATGCCTATACCGCACGAATTTCGCCCGCTTAATCTTTGTGCAAGTTTTGCACTGCAAGAGCTCCTCGTTGCTATCAAATGTCTAGGGTATATTTGCTAACAGTGAAACTCAACACTATGGATAAACGGTTTAAATGGGAGGGTAGGAGATGCAAAAACAATTCGTACGCTCGGGAGTCATTGCCAAACACGAGGTAATCGTAAGCGGAAGTGGTCCAAGTGGTATGATGTTAGCAGCCGAACTCGCCTTAGCTCGGGTTGATGTCGCGATAGTCGAGAAGCGAATAAATCAGGTCCTGCCGGGCTCACGTGCGGGAGGTCTCCATGCACGCACTATTGAGATTTTCGACCAGCGGGGAATCGCCGAACGTTTCTTTGTAGAAGGAAAAATCGCTCAGGTCGCCGGATTTGCCATGATCCCGCTCGATATAAGTGATTTCCCGACTCGTCACAATTATGGCCTAGGCCTATGGCAGGACCGCATCGAACAGATACTTGCGAAGTGGATAAGTGAACTATCTGTACCTATTTACTGGGGCCAAGAACTAAAAGATTTTAATCAGGACGACAGTGGCGTTGATATTGAACTCTCCAATGGTCAAGGCTTGCGTTCGCAGTTCTTGGTTGGGTGCGATGGAGGGCGCAGCTTTGTTCGAAAAAAGGCGGATATCGACTTCGTCGGTTGGGACCCATCGGTCAGCTATTTGATAGCAGAAGGCGAAATGTCTGAAGTACCCGAGTACGGCGTTCGTCGGGCTGAAAAAGGCGTAAATGCTATAGGCAAGATTGATGAGGGAAAACGGGTTCGCATGGTTTTGATCGAGGAGAAGGTCGAGGAAGGATCTGAACCGACTCTCGACGAGCTCAATAAGGCTTTGATAGCCGTCTATGGGAAGAATTTCGGCCTTCATAATGTCACCTGGAGCTCCAGATTTACTGATGCATCGCGGCAGGCAGCAGCCTACCGAGATCGAAGGGTGCTCTTAGCCGGAGACTCGGCACATATTCACTCACCCACCGGCGGACAGGGACTCAATCTCGGTGTTCACGATGCGATGAATTTAGGTTGGAAGCTGGCCCAAGTAGTCAAAGGAATATCCTCAGACTGCCTCCTCGATACCTACCATGCTGAGCGGCATCCAGTCGCAGCCCGCGCTTTACGCAACATCATGGCACAAACAGCTCTACTTCGGGGCGATGCCCGAAGCGAGGCTCTACGGGAGACCATGACTGAGCTTCTACGAATGGACGAAGCTCGGAAACGTTATGCTGGTCTAAGCTCAGGCTTAGATATCCATTATGATTTAGGCCCAGGACATCCGCTGCTTGGGCGCCGGATGCCTGACCTCGATCTAGTGAGTGCAGCAGGCCCCTTGCGGATGTTCTCGCTGCTTCATGATGCCCGTGCAGTGCTGCTGAATTTGGGTGAACCTGCCGCAATAGCGATTGGCTCTTGGGCAGATCGGGTTAAGTTAGTCGATGCTACTTACCAGGGTAGGTGGGAACTACCTGTGCTTGGCGAGGTTTCGGCTCCTACAGCTATTTTAATCCGCCCCGATGGATACGTTGCTTGGGTTGGAAAAGGGAAGGACGATGGCCTTCGCGATGCATTAAATTTATGGTTTGGGTTGCGTAATAGAGTTTAATTTACAATTCACTATTAGATGCTCAAGGCTCCTGGAACCTATTACAAGATGATGACTAGTTTGCGTCACTTTCATTCACTGGACACAGATCTGAGTAAAGCCTAAGCTTGCCGACCTTGGCAGGCACCTAGAGAATTCAATAGCGGGGCCTCACATTATGGGAGGCAGTTAACATTCCCTCTGAATCTTTCCCATATGTCAGTTCCAAGATGTAATCGTAACAACTTCCGCTGAAACTAAATTCTGCTACATGTCGTAATCTGGACTGTTGCTCGAGGAGAGCTGCTTAAACTCATAGGCGAGAACGGCCCCAAGCATCATCAGCATGAGATTGTCGAATTGACATGCAAAATAGGCAGACATTCAGTTTGCTCAAACCGGTCTTTTATCCGGATAATAATTTTTATGATTGCAAAGGATAGATTCAAAATTCAGATGCAGGGCATTTTTGAATGCTACTTTAAAGTATAAAGGGTTAAGAGATGCCGGAAGATGACATAGTCATATATATGGATGAATCTGGAAATTCAGGATCAAATATCTTAGATCATGATCAGCCCGTTTTTTGCATTGCAGCATTTGTATTTCGAAAGCAATCAA
Source organism: Oligoflexus sp. (assembly GCA_041736305.1). Lineage (GTDB taxonomy): Bacteria > Bdellovibrionota_B > Oligoflexia > Oligoflexales > Oligoflexaceae > Oligoflexus. The sequence goes on from JBGSTX010000200.1 coordinate 12,415, forward strand.
TGAAATTGGTTGAGATTTTGATTAAAAAAGCCGGAGACCTGGCAAGAAGCGGAAGATACACATCTGCAGAAGTAAAATTTTCACTTTTTACTAGTCCTCGGCATTTCAAAATTTTTGAAAATCTAATGGAACAGATCAAAAAAAATTGTATCTCATTGTGCTACAGCGTTATTTATAAAGATTTTTTCAGCGGGATGATGATGGTTGAATACTTAATCGATTCAGCATATAACCCTCACGTCCCAAATCATGTGTTCCAAATACCACACATTAAGCAAAATATGGCCAATCAATTTTGCAAGTATATTCCAGCGACAATTCGGCAAAATTTTATAAACGCATTGAAGAGCTGCGACGAAAATTCCTTGCTGTCAGCAAAGGAAGAAATTGATCGCCATATCGATGACTATGGTCTGAAACAAGATCAATTTTCGTGGGTACTTCGTTTAGATAGAAAAGACTACTTAGAATGCACATTTGTTGATTTATCGCATTTCCCAGATCACTGCAGCCCAAATTTCCACGCATTTTCTATGCAGATTGGCTGCCTTTCGAGACTATTTATGCAAAAAAAACTTGGTGGTGGAAAGCTTTTCTTCGATGAGCAGCGAGAGTATCAGAAATCTTTTGCCCTCCTCACTAAATCCTACAATTCATCGGAAGAAAAATATATCCCACATCCATATGATTCTGATCGCGGATTTACAATTGGACCTTTTTTTAACGGTGAGATTGAATTTTTAAATTCTAGTTCGACTAGTGGAATTCAAAGTGCAGATTTAGCCGCGGCCTCTTGTAATTGGCTATTAAAGAAAAGGCTTATTCACGGAGAGGTGCCGATGCATACCAAGACTTATGAAAAGAAACTAACATCTGAACTTCTGCACGGCATTGTAAATCAAACATCATATCTCGCACAAAATTAGCATTTTTCGTTATATTTTTAGAATTGCAAAAGTCTTTTCTAGTGCCTATGTTGGACGTCCAATTTAAAATCAGCACTGAATTTTTCGGCAACAAAAGAGTAGGTATGGGAGTGTAATTAGTTTTCTGTAAACAGCTCTTTAGCGGATAAGCTCAAAGCCTGTCCGAGCAAGGAGCTGGAAGTGGATAAGGAAATACCCTCTCAAGACTCGAACGGAAAGTCGATGTGCTCCGCGTATGCCTGGCCGAAAATGAAGGCACTCGCTTCTTGCTAAGCTCCGTGAACGAGCTTAAACACGCGGCGTGAAGGGTACTGTCATCGCTAGCGTCGATGGCTTAAAAGGGTGGCTTTCGAAGTAAACAATGTTGGTCCCAGATCCTGGGGCAGTTGAAGATCATTTTCGAGGACCGAATTCTTCAACACGTTACCTGACGCTTCGTGGCTAGTTTACGCAAAAAATCTTATATTCTCCTCGCTCCGCAGCGCCTTTAGTGCCTTCCTAGGACATACTTCCTACCTCACCGTAGGCTGAACGAAAAAATACCAGCATCAAATAAAGCTCTCGCTATAGCAGGTGACAACGGTGACAAGGTTGTAGCTGTCACCGCTGTCACCGTACTATACAAGCTCAAAAATCCCGTCTAAGATCTTCACTACAGCTTTTTTCTGATCTCCATCAAGGAGCAATATCTTTTCTCTGAGCAGTTCTAATTTGCCATTAATAGACTTTTTGTCGGCAGCGCGACTCACCAACGTACGCCCAAAAGCTTCAGCAATCACATCAGCTAACTTCACATCCAAGTTGTCACAGACTTCATAAAGCAAGCCGATGTGCGTATCCTTAACGACAGAAGACTCAAGTCGAGCGATCGTAGACTGTGGTTTACCAAGCTTCTCGCCAAGCTCACCTTGCGTAAGGTCCCGCTCCTTACGAAGACGTCTGACTATCAAACCAAGATTCTTCATGAACTCTTCAAAATCTCCCTCTGCCATTTCAGACCCCCATCACGCTGAAAAGTCATTTATAGCATAGGCGGATTTTGTTGACACTCTTAAGGCACGGACGCTATATAGCGTCTGTGCCTATAAAACGTATTTTTATAGCAACAATGCATAAATCTGACACTGGGGCTTAATGTGGATCACTTATCTAGCCAAAAAAATAGTGACAAGTCGCGCATCTTGGAAGCTCTTCGCTACCTCAGCCTAGGTTGGCCCGTTCTTCCCCTTCATCATCCATTAAGCAATGGATCATGCAGCTGCGCCAAGCCCGACTGTTCGAGTAAAGCCAAACATCCTCGTACAAAGAATGGAGTTCGCGACGCCTCACTAGACCCGTTGACTGTTTGTCAGTGGTGGACTCAATGGCCCGAGGCCAACATTGGATTGGCAACTGGGTCCATCTCTCAACTTGTTGTGATCGATATCGATCCACGACATGGAGGCGACCAATCCTGGCAAAAGTGGACTATGCAAAACAATATCCCAAGGACCCTGACTACCCGAACTGGAGGGGGTGGGCTTCACCTCTTATTCAAAGCGGCCGGAAAGAAGATCCCAAATAGGACTGGAGTCTTGTCAGGCATCGATATTCGCGGCGAAGGAGGGTATATCGTTGCTCCTCCCAGCCAGCATGCATCCGGTAAGTCCTATGAATGGGTCGGAACAGTCGATCCCTTAGTGATTCTTGATCTCCCTAGGGCCGTTGAAGACCTCATTTTACAAGAGGCCAAAGTCCTTCCCATAAAGGGGAATCATATTCCGAGTGGCTCGCGCAATAGCATCCTCGCTTCACTAGCAGGTACGTTGCGCCGCCAAGGACTTGAAGAGCAGGGGATAAGAGAAGCTCTTCATGCTATCAATCAGACTCTCTGCCTTCCTCCGTTAACTAGAGCTGAAGTCGCCACAATTGCCAAAAGCATCGGCCGCTATGAAATACCTGACAGCCAGAGCACTATTGAGTGGGTTAAGCCCACCGATCTTCCTTCCCCTCAGTATGCTGTCCCCGAGATGACAGAAGACTATCTGCCACAAGCGCTTCGCCCTTGGATTAAAGATATTGCCGATCGTATGCAGGTCCCCTTGGAGCTTATTGCTGCGCCTCTTATCGTCTCTGTTTCCTCTGTAATTGGTAGGCAGATAGGCATTTATCCAAAGCAAAAGGATGACTGGCTGGTTGTCCCGAACCTTTGGGGGGCTGTTATCGCCAGACCTGGTTTCTTTAAGTCTCCTGCTATTGCAGAAGCCATGAAGCCAATTGAATTTTTAGTGCGTAAATCTCGTCAGCAGTTTGAAAGTGAACAAATCATGGCTCGAGTCAAAGAGGAAGCACTGAAAGCAAAGCTTGAAGGGCTTAAAGAACTTGTCAAGAAATCCACTCGTAAAGAGAACGCACATGATATCAGTGAGTTGAAAAATGATCTGCAATCTAGCCTTAATTGCCTAGATGAAAACTCAATCTTCGAAAGGCGCTACAAAACCAACGATGCAACAGTTGAAAAGATGGCTTGCCTTCTTAAAGAGAACCCTCATGGGATTTTCCTGCTGAGAGACGAATTATATGGCTGGCTTCAAACTATGAATAAGTCGGGACGGGAAGGCGATCGCGAGTTTTATCTCGAAGCATGGAATGGCTATGGTTCGTTTACAGTCGACCGAATCATGAGGGGGACGATCCACGTACCGGCCTTATGCCTCTCAGTCTTTGGGGGCCTTCAACCTGGTAAACTAGAGGCATATGTTAGCCAGATGATAAGCGGCGGGAAAGGAGATGATGGATTTCTCCAGCGTCTCCAGGTCCTCGTTTATCCTGAGATGCCTAAAAAGTGGAAGAATATAGATCGTAAGCCCAACAACGAAGCCTATAAACATGTCGAGGAACTGATAGAAAAGCTGGCTCGTATTAGTCCTCATGAGCTGGGATGCGAAAGCATTCATGCGATACCTGGCCTCCGCTTTGATGAGCCTGCTCAGGATCTTTTTAATAAGTGGCGTGAAGATCTGGAGAGGCGTCTTCGATCAGACGAAGCTGGATCTCCTGCCTTTGAGTCCCACCTAGCAAAATACCGCTCCCTGCTGCCCTCACTAGCACTTATTTTTCATCTTATTTCTGTGGGGGCGATAATCCCGACCTTAGGCCACCAAGGAGTTAAAAAAGTTGGGATTGATAGTCTTAAACTGGCAATCAATTGGGTAAGTCTACTAGAGGCCCATGCACGAAAAGTATACGCACCAGCACTTCATCCAGAAATCCAGGCTGCACAAGCCCTTCTCTCTAAAATTAAAAAGGGGTTTGTAAGAGATCGTGATCGCCTGCGGTCTATTTATCGGCGCAATTGGGCACTACTAGATGGAGCAGAAAAGGTTGAATCTGCGATTTCAGTTCTAGAGGAGAAAGGCTGGGTCAAAGTAGAAACTCTCAAAGTCGCAACGAGCAGCACAGAAAGGATCCGCCTGCATCCCGACCTAATCAACGAGCTGGATATATAAGCTTGTCCTGAACTTCGGTGAAGAGATGTCTTCTGTGCCCTCAGGACACATGCCAGAAACTCTGCTGAACCAAACTCCCAAACGCAAAAAAGCCCAGGCTCGAAAAATCGAAGAACCGGGCTTTTTGCAATGGTGGGGATGAGATGACTCGAACATCCGACCTCACGCTCGTTGATGTAGATCCAAGACATGGAGGCGATGCTTCATGGAAAACTTTCTCGCTTGATCAAGGTCTACCCACCTCACTGACAGCACTGAAAGGTGGCGGGGTTTTCACCTATTCTATAGGGCTCCCTGTCGGCCTATTCCAAATAAAGTTAGTATTCTGCCTGGAGTTGATATCCGCAGCGAAGGTGGATATATCGTCGCCCATCTCAATCACCATGCATCAGGCAAATTTTACAAATGGAAGGACAGCTTGGTCTTGGATGAAATTCAAGATCTCCCCAGAGCTCTCGAGCAGCTCATTCTTCAGCCCGCGCCCAAAGTCATACCCCTCCGAATTCCAAGTGCCTCTCGCAACAACACACTAACGTCTCTAGCAGGTCTCTTACGAAGACAAGGTCTTGAAGAAGGTGGAATTGGAGAAGCACTTGAAGCCCTCAATAAGACTCTTTGCTATCCTCCTCTTGAATCGCAAGAAGTCATGACCATAGCCAAAAGTATATGCTAAATATCAGAGCTCCGAGCCAATAGTAGAGGCTGAATGGCCGCAAATGAAGGATTTACCGACCATAAAGGTAGAATTGCCAACCCTCAAGAGGTACATCCACAGAACAGACGGCCGCTTGACTGAAATCGCCACAAAGCTTGGGGTTGATTAGCTTCGAAGCTCAGATGATACAGCTTGTTATCCGCCCTTGAGAGCGTCTTTATGGCTAAATTCATGCTAGGCAAGGGTTTCACAGAAAAAATTTACTTGTACGCTGTCACACCTCCGCGCTATATGACGCAGTCCTTACAAAATGCGCTCCCATTAGCCTGAGGTGTCCCTCATGAAGCTTATGATTCGATTGCTTTTGCTCGCACTGTCTCTCACGCCCGAGATCAGCCTTAGCCTCGAGCTGCAAACGAAGAGGCACCCTATATGCGGTGTTGAAGCTTACCAGACTCGGCGTGACCCAGTTTGCGGTATAGAGCTCTACGTTTCTAAAGAAAGTTCTTTTTGCTCTCCATCTAAATTCAATAGCAGAGCTGATGCCGCTCGCTGCGGGACAACCTGTAAGTGGGTAACCCCTACTGGGAGGAACGGCGAACTCATCACCGGCCCGGGTGGGCGTCCACAGCGAACTTGTGTGGGTCAGGTCCCAAAAACTTGTGAGCACCCTGATTTTGGTGCTGTAGCCTATCAAACCTGTCGCCACCCTCAGCACGGAGTTGAGCTTTACAGCGAGTGCCAGAGTCCACAGTTTGGAGCAGCACAGTATAACTTGTGCAGTTTCTACAAAACCCCTGAGCAAGTAGAGGCCTTTATCTCAGAGACTAAGCTAAGCCTCGATACCTACGCGTCCATACTACCAGTTAGACAGGGTGAGTTGTTTTCCCGGCTTAGAAATGAAAAAGCCCTCGCTTGCCTCATCGACAAGTACAGCGTCGACCCACTTTATGAACAGGTGACAATTGATTTACGGGAGAAGTTCTTCTTAATCTTTGGCTACGAGCGATCAGACGCTCAAGTGTCATGCCGGAATGTGAACGTTAACGATGTTGAAGTCAAAGTTACATTAGGTCGTCTCGACTGCAAGTCTTTTAACAGATCAAGCTTGGCTGCTCTTGAGATGCCGCCAGGAATTGCTGAAGGACCTTTTAAGCGATTCAAACAGAACTGCAGCCTAAAAATTTCCCACGATACTCTACTAAATTGGTTCACGACCAAAGCAGACGAAATCGATCTCCTGCTGGAAGACCTTGCAGCAAGGCAAGATTCTAAGGCCAGGAACAGCCTTCTCAAGCTCAAAGAAGAAATATCCTCGTCAGCACAATAAGCCTCGCAATGCTCTACCTATAGGATTAGTACATGCGCGCTCTGATCATTTTTTTTATGTGCCTTCTTTCGTCCGGCTTGGCGCTTGGTCAGCAGCTGCCTGAATGCGTGGTGCCCAAACCTGACCCCGCCAACACAGCAGCTGTGAAGTCTAGTCTCGAAAAGCTTAGAAGTCAGTGCATCCCTCAGGTCAAAGAAATTGATCGATGTCTGACCCAAGCGCGCCTCCTTACGGGCACTATCGCTGACCTTCTACGGAAATTTCGGCCTCAGGAGAATGCGGCACCACTCCTAGTCAATCTTGTCGCAAACGGCAGATCCGCCACTGGCCCTGTGGATTATAACGTTTTGGCGAACTTTCGTGCCTTAGAACGCGATTATCTTCAATCCTTAGATGAAATTGAAAAATTTGCGATCAGAGCTAAAGTTGCATTTAACAATCGAGAAAAAATCAGGGATAAAATTGCTGACCTAGATCGTGGTTTTCAAGATGGAATCGAGCTGCTTAGGTCGCTGAGTGCAAGAGAATACGCTCTTCTCTCATTTATTGAACTAGCACGCGACGAAGTTATAAGGTCTTACGAACAAGCACAGCCTGAAGCTTTATGGCTCGCAGGGCCCGCCTGCGAGCTAGCGCAAACGAAGCTTGTGGTCGCAAAGGTTCAGTCGTCTATTCAAGAATTCATCGCCGATACAGACAAGATTCACCAAACAATCCGCAATGCCAGAAGTGCAAGGGAAAATCTGATCACCTACATCTATGCTTCATTACGCTCGCAGCTCGAAGACGCTTACCGCGAATCCTTAAGTCGAGACCTATCCGGGCTGGGTAATCGGATCGATACGGTTATCCATCTTCATAGACTGTCGACTTCGTTCGAACTTTGGTTCTCATCAATCGGTGAAGACCCCGAGAGGAATTATATTGAAACCACTTACTTGCAGTTCGATGCGTCCCGGCGTTTATACGCCGCCGACCTTATTGCAGCTAAAGATTTTAGAGATAGAGTAAGGATCGTCAGTAACTCATTTCCCGACCTTGGGAAACCTTATCTTGAGCGCGTCGGATCAGTTATCAGCAATTTGGAAGGCAAATTAAAACGCGTTGAGACTAAGGGCTGGCAAGGTTTCCTTGCCTCTCAAAAGCTTATCGCTTCCCGCAGGCTGGCTAGCCCAGAGAAGTACACCCCTTCGTGTGTAAATCAGTTGCAAAGATACCTGAATCAAGCAGAACGCATACAATCTATCGATCGATACAGATCAGTTGAGAACCTGTTTATGAAAGCAAGCAAGATTTGCATGGTGCCGTCATGATGAAAGCAAAATTCGGACTCCTATTTTTCCTTAGCATCACAATTATCTCTTGTGGCACTCGTCAACGAGACGACTCAGCTAAATATTGTCCGGATGGAACCTGTTACATCGAGGCCGTCAAAACTAGCGGATCCAATCCATGTCAAGGCTTTATCGTGCCATTGGAGTGCTTAAATCAAAGCCCCGGCACCACTCCAGGGGGTTCCTCAGGTGGCAGCACAGGCCCCGAACCTTCCATACCTGATAATCCAGGCATCACAGATGGCTGTGTTGGAGAATGTGGAGAAGCAGGTTCAGGCAACGGCAGTCCTAGCACTCCAACAAGTGATAACGGTGAGCCAACTGAAGCGGTAGTTGGCAAATTCTTTAACTCTCTAAGTAAAGAAACCTCCAAAACATGGGGAAAGATTCGCGACGAGATAAATGGAAAAAATGCAAAAAGGCGAAAAAAAGCTCGAGAAGCCAAAAGGTTACTCGCTGAAGCTAAGGATCTTTGGGCCCAAGCAGAGATCTACGGCCGATCGATCAATGCTAGCCGCGAGGAACTCGCGGCGAATCTTGCATCTATTCAGAACTCGGTGGCTGCAGCCGACGGAGTTAACCTCAATCAAAGCTTAAAAGAATTTCGGGATGCCTATAATTCTGGGACTCGTTCGGCGCTTGGAAATGTGCCCGAACTCAGCCCTTCAGCTTTTGCTGCGGGTACGGATCGCCATGACGCGAGTATCTACGTTGAACAAGGTAAAATCGACCAAGCAAGGCGATACCTAGACTACGCGTCGGAAAAGGTCGAAACCTTTCGATCAAATCGTGACTATTTGGCTCGAAAGAGCCTTCTGGCCGTCTCTAAGAATGCTATCGACGAGTCCGAGGCGAGCTTTAAGGCAGGCAATCCTAGGGCGGGAAGTCAACTCTACGAATTTGGTATGGTGGCGGCAGACATTGCCATCTCAGTAACTCCGGTAATTGGATGGGGTAAAGATATCTACGAAGCTGTTTCTGGCGTCAGCCTGCTCGATAGCCGCCGCTTAAGCAGCTTCGAAAGAACGATGGCTATTGTCGGAGTATTAACGGCTGGAGTGGGTAGCAAACTTACTCTCGCCGGCAAAGCTGGAAAAATAGGAAAAGTATTGTCGAAAGGCGCTAAAAGCGCTGACGAAGCTTCGGCAGTCATCAAATCCGCTGATAAGGCTGAGGCTATTCTCGACGCGTCTAGCACGATTGGTTGGAATGCAGCAGATATAAAAAGACTCGCGAATAATGCACGGGATGTGGTCAGACACGGCCCTATGAATCCAGGAAGAATGCATGAGATACCAATGGGGTCGGGAACCCTAGCAGATACATTTAGAAGTGGCTCGTACTTTACCTATCAAAGCACACAGCCTGTATCCCTATATCGAGTAACGGGTCGTCCACATCGCCAAGGTGATCGCATAGGCAGATTTTGGACCCGTGATAAGCCATCGGGACCAGTACAAGCTATAATTGATTCCGCTCTGGATCCAACTTGGGGCAATCTAGGAACCTATTGGACGAAAGTAGAAGTTCCAGCTGGCACTATAGTGCATGAAGGTGTAGCCGCCTCTCAAAGAGGTTTGGTCGGCGGAGGAAATCAAATTGTGATTGAAGGGGTTTTCCCGAGCTGGATCACCGAACAAGGAAAATTCTAATGGCGCAGGAAGCAGAAAAATTGCTCGCTGAGTTTATTGAAATCAGAACACCACAGATGCTCGTCGAGGTCGCGAAAAGCTTATCTGAGTTCATTGAAATGGGGCTGCTGAAGGAGATAAGCCAGGACATCTCTGTCAGGGAGATTCTTGATGGACCACCTTTCCCTGATGACCTGATAAACATAGAGTTCGTCACTGTACCTGGCGGTTCGAAGTACCTGCTGAGCTGCGAAACGTATAAGGGTTTTGGCGGAATTTTTAAAAAAATGACCCCTTAGACTAGTGCCGAGATGTAGCTCGACCTCGAAGCTAGAGGCTCAAACTGAATGGTAGTTCCTTAACAATAGGCGCATACTTGGTGAACGCGTAAACATTCACCTTGTCGAGGAACACTGCGAAGTGATCGCCAAGAGAATCTTCCTATCGATCTCTGCACTTCTTTTGAACAGCTCGAACTGCTCTGAAAAGCTTTCCCCTGAAGGAATGTGGCCATTGCAAAGCTATGGAGGTAGCGCTGGAATTCGAACGACCGGCGGTATCACGTTGTACAGGGCTGGTAGGTTATCTACTGAGCTTCGACAGGCCGAGAAGCCTACTCAGCGTCCGTCACCGATCGCCAGAATCATTATGATGTTTTGGCTGCTTGGTGAGTCTTACTCCGCATTATATTTATGCACCGAAAGCCCGCAGGACACATTCGGGACGCTTTCTAAGACTGAAACCCCCGCACGCAAAAAAGCCCAGTCTCGAAAAATCGAAGAACCGGGCTTTTTGCAATGGTGGGGATGAGATGACTCGAACATCCGACCTCACGCTTATCAGGCGTGTGCTCTAACCAACTGAGCTACATCCCCATCGGAAGACCTTTTATAAGAAGTCTCTCTTATACTGTCAACTTCTTTCAGGTTCTTTGTTCTGGTCTAAAAGCGAAAAAAGAGCACAGCTCAAACAGCTATGCTCCATCCGTCACCGCTCTCTCAATGATTGAAAGCAGGTGCTTCAACTCCGGCGTCACCACCGAGTTCGTCGCCACCGATCTTGGACTTGAGACCCCAATCAGAGGCGCCGTAGCGCTTCAGCTTGCGCTGGAGAGTGCGGATACCAATACCCAGAGCACGAGCCGTATGGGTACGGTTGAAGTTCTTCTGTCTCAGGGTTTCGAGGATGACGATTCTCTCGATCTCGCGCAGTTTAGTTCCAGGGGGGAACGTGACGGATGAGGTGTCGAAATTCAAGGCAGCTTCGTTTGTGTTATCAGGTGTCATCATAGCTGATTTCCTCCGATTGGCTATTATCCCGTTCCTTAAGTCCCACATGAGCAAGGCTCTAACCTCGTTTCACACAGAAATATAAGAAATCTCTGACCTGTTCTCTTTGGTACTCTGCATAGCTGGCGCTTCAGGTTTGCCATGTCTAGAAAACTTTCTCAAGGGCCAACATGAGTGGCTCACTCAAATCTTCCGTGAAGCCTTGACGTTACCTAAATGCCTTAGCTGCGACAAATTAGCAGTTTGTGGGACAATGTCAACATTTTTAGTGAGGAAATTTGGGTTTCTCGCAATTTTTTTTGCGTGCTGACAGAAACGCACTTTAAAACCCGAAAAAAGCGATTGATTTCAATGAGGAACCAGCTCTAGCTAGGCTTTATGTAGCAGTCTTATTGGCCTGGAGATAAGTCCTTATCGCTGACATTTTCGACAAAAGTATGTAGCTCGTCCGCCGATTTTGGATAGCTTTATTTTTGTTTCACAGCGAACACAAGCTTCATCAGAGCGACCATAAACACGCAAAGCTAGCTCAAAATATCCAGCATCACCATCAACGTGCTTATAGTCGCGAAAGCTAGTTCCACCAGCTTCTATCGCTTCCTGAAGCACCTCTTGTATCGCAGTGGCCAAAGCATCCCAACTTTCGCGCTTCACGAGCCTTGCCTTTCGATCAGGTCTGACGCCTGCGCGAAAAAGGGCTTCGTTCGCGTAGATATTCCCAACACCGACAATATGGTGCGCATCCATGAGAAAACTCTTCACCGCGACAGTCTTTCCTTCAGCCCGAACCGCTAAATGCTCGGCGAGCCGTGGAAACTCCAAGGGCTCTGGCCCTAGATCCTTGAAGAGCGGATGATTTGGAAATTCTTCGAGAGAACAGCTGAGAATGCAACCGAAGCGTCGGGGATCGACGAAGTGGAGAAACTGCGGCCCGTCCTCCCCCTCCAGGCGAAGGCTTGCATGAGTATGCTTCCAGCGCGAGCTTTCTTCCGGACTGAGCAGTATATTGCCACTCATCCCCAAATGAAAAATGCCATAGCCTCGCTCCGTCTCGAGGAGAAGGTACTTAGAACGACGGCTGACCTTGCGTATAGAAAAGCCGACGAGGCGATTGTTAAAGTCGGCAATAGGAATAGGCCAGCGGAGATCGGCCCGATGGAAAGTAGCGCTACTAAGAGTGCGGCCCTCTAAAATACCACGCACCGCACGCGTCAAACATTCGACTTCAGGTAATTCTGGCATAGGACCTTCGTTCGCTTTTGATAGGTGGGACTCCTGTGAATCCCACCTGTCTATGAAATCGACCCGAAGATAATGGCTCTGCCAGACGAATACAAGCCTACGAAGCGACTAAACCACGGCGAGAGCCTTTTTTACTGCCCGGACTCAGCTGCTTCTTAACCCTTAGCAGCTGCTTCTCGCTGATAAAGCCTGCCTGCATAAGGTGCTCAAGCATTCCCCAGGCGAACTGGGTTTGCGTGCTACCCTGCTCACCAGCAAGGAGCCCCCTCAGCTGTTCCCGCGCAGCTTGCTTCTGCTCACGCGTTACCAAGGGCTTATCTTCTGCGGTTGCACCTTCGCGCGAACGCTTACCCAGAGCCTGATGGCGGGCGAGCATGCTCTGCATTTGCTTCAGCAGGAGCTCGCTAGGTGGCAACTCTCCCTGGCGAGCGAGTTTTATCGCCCACGTCGCCGTAAAGAGATCCGACTGCTGACGGCAGAGGGCCTGGCACTCGGCTGACATTTTCGTCAGGCGTCGATACCAGCCAACGGTCCTGACGTTGACGCCTACGCGCTCGGCGATAGCCTGATCTCCCTCACCCAATCGAGCTGCCTGTTGGTAGGCCGCAGCTAAATCAAGATAGAAAACATCTTCGCGTAGATTAGCAGCAATCGTATGGTAGAGTTCATCGCGAGCTGAAGCAAAAGGGAGAATTACGCACTCAATGGTTTTCCAGCCGAGCGACTTCGCCGCCAAGACTCGTCTATGGCCGTTCTTACAAACGAAGGCTGGCTCACTACCCTCATCTTTGAGACAGAGGGTCGGAAATTGGATCAGGCCGTCTTTTTCCAATGAATTGGCCAAGAGCTTAATCGATTCTTCGTGATAGCTTTCCCGAATGTTCTCGTGGAGGAGAATATTCTCAATGGGGACCTTCTGCACCGTCTTCCCAAACTTTTCGATCTGGCTCAAGAGCTGCTGGTAGGCCGCTTTACTGAGCCCTCGGCCGGCATTTGCCGCCTCGGTAGCTGGCGGAGTTGAACGCGCCGCGGCCGTTTCCCTGGCCGTCGTCACCTCCCGTGCCGCACCTTTTACCATCTTCTCAAGATTCTTCTTCGCTGATTCTCGCATCGATGCCATGGTGTCTCTCTCCATCCTTAGAGCAAATCAATTTCCTGCAGACCTTCCGTGATCTGCCACTCGTCGCTGCGCTCTTCCTGCTTCTCCTTGATAACCCCGAGGAGACGCAGATCTGGACGCTGGGCTTTAGCTCGCTGCTCAGCAGCTTTCATCAGAGCTTTAGTAAGCTTCCGATAGTCATCCTTGACAGCATGGGCACTCGGAAGGGAAGCTGCCGGGCAACTCTGAAGGCTTCCTGAAGCCACTGCATTTGAAACCCGTATATGCGGCTTAATGAGCTGAACGCGTGCTTGCTTGAGATGTTTACCGATAAAGCGGATATAGGAGTCGTGAGCCGGAATCTTCTTTACGCAGCTGAGTATCACACCGAGACAGTTGAGATTGTCATTTTCCTCGTCACGGATCTCTTCACACTCAGCGACCAGATCAAGAAAGCCATCGTAGCTATCTGGTTCAGGAAAGCTGGGGATGAGGTACCAGTTGGAAGCCGCCAGGGCAGCTTGGAGCAAAATATTGATTTGCGGCTTGGTGTCTATCAGGACGTAATCGAAGTTCTTGTCGACATTCTTCAGCAGATGCTTGAAGAGCTTGATGCCACGGGCCGAACGCCCGAATTCCGTCTGAGCATTTTTCAGCTCTTTGGTAGAGGGTACGACCCAGATGTTTTTAAAGGTGCTTTCGACCATGACCTGCTCGCAGGGGAGCTTGTTGCTGAGCGCATGCCAGAGGGTTTCGTGCTGGCGATCGAAGCGATCCCTAACCCCCAAGGCTTTGGTAGCGTTGCCTTGATCATCTGCATCGATGACAAGGACGCGCTTGCCGTATTCGACACCTAGCAGATAAGCGATATTCGTTACCGCCGTGGTTTTACCCACTCCGCCTTTGATATTTGCGAAAGTTATTATCTTGGCGTTCGCTTGCCGCATGAGAACCCTCCCTGATTCGAGAACCGTTCTTGATCATAGCCGAGCATCCGGCGATGCCTCCATGATCTTCCGAGCAACCTCTGTGATGCGCTACTTGATGGTTAGAAGATACGGTACCTATTTTCCGTAGGGCGAACAAGCCTAAGTTAGATTTCCCGCTAATTAGAGGGTTTGTACATGATGTACAAAGATTTAACAGGGAAACGGAGGAGCATTGATTGCGTCTAGGAGGGGAGAAAGGAGACCTTTGTACATGATGTACAAAGGTAGTAACTTTCAGCTAGGGTAACTCCGCTCTTTACATATTTCTTCGGTATTGCCCGCCGACTTCGTAGAGAGCTTCGGAAATTTCCCCAAGGGTGCAGACCTGCACGGCATCCATAAGACTCGCAAAAACATTTGCTCCAGCCAGGGCAGAACGCTTGAGCTCCGCTAGAGCCGCCGACGATCTCGTAGCATAGCGCTTTTTGAAGCTTTGACCTGAATCAATTGCATACTCTTTTTCTTCCGCCGTGGATCGAATGACCTCGCCAGGAATGACCGTAGGCGACCCATCTTTACCAATAAACGTGTTCACGCCTACGATCGGCAAAGTACCTTCGTGCTTCATGGACTCGTAGTAAAGTGACTCATCTTGAATCTTCGATCGCTGATACATGCGTTCCATGGCGCCGAGAACTCCACCGCGCTCAGATATGGATCGGAACTCATGCATCACGGCCTCTTCGACTAAATCGGTAAGCTCTTCGATAATAAATGCACCCTGCAGCGGATTCTCATTCCTAGCTAAGCCTAATTCCTTATTGATGATCAGCTGAATAGCCATCGCACGGCGCACGGATTCTTCAGTAGGCGTTGTAATTGCCTCGTCATAGGCGTTAGTGTGAAGCGAGTTGCAGTTGTCATAGATTGCGTAAAGAGCCTGGAGAGTGGTCCGAATATCGTTGAACGCGATCTCTTGGGCATGCAGACTACGCCCTGAGGTCTGGATATGGTACTTGAGCTTCTGCGAGCGCTCGTTTCCACCGTAGCAATTCTTGATGGCCTTGGCCCAGATGCGTCGAGCCACGCGGCCGATGACGGCATATTCAGGATCGGTACCGTTGGAAAAGAAGAAGGACAGGTTCGGCGCAAAATCATCAATATGCATCCCACGAGCCAGATAGGATTCAACAAAGGTAAAGCCATTCGCGAGCGTAAAAGCCAGCTGGGTGATAGGGTTGGCGCCAGCCTCAGCGATATGGTAGCCGGAAATAGATACGGAATAGAAGTTACGAACGTTTTTCTCGATGAAGTACTGCTGAATATCGCCCATCATGCGCAGAGCAAATTCGGTGGAAAAGATGCAGGTGTTTTGAGCCTGATCTTCTTTCAAGATATCGGCCTGCACGGTCCCCCTGACTTGACTCAGCGTATGGGCTTTGATCTTTCCATAGACTTCGGAAGGCAAAACATCTTGTCCGCTTACGCCGAGAAGCATAAGTCCTAAGCCGTCATTACCTGTGGGCAAAGCTCCCTGATAAGTAGGACGCGCCAGGTCGAGGTTTTTGTAGATGGACTCTATTTTTTGAGCCACTTCCGCCTCGAGGCCCTCACGGCGAATGTAGAGCTCACACTGCTGATCGATAGCCGCATTGAGGAAAAAAGCGAGCAGCATCGGGGCAGGCCCATTGATAGTCATCGATACCGAAGTACTGGGATGAGAGAGATTGAAACCTGAGTAGAGCTTCTTGGCATCATCAACAGTCGCGACACTTACTCCGGAGTTGCCAATTTTTCCATAAATATCAGGACGATAGTCGGGATCTTCTCCATAGAGGGTTACCGAATCGAAAGCGGTTGAAAGTCTTTTGGCTGGCAAACCCATAGAAACATAGTGGAAACGCCGATTTGTTCGCTCTGGTCCACCCTCTCCAGCAAACATCCTCGCTGGATCCTCTCCTTCGCGTTTCAGCGGAAATACACCGCTAGCATACGGAAACTCACCGGGCAGATTTTCGGTCAAAAGCCAGTAGAGGATATCACCCCAGTCCTTGAATTTCGGTAGAGCTACCTTCGGAATCTGCAGTCTTGAAAGGGATTCGGTGAAAAGGCTCTGCTCAATGACTTTGTCTCGGACCTGATACTTATAATGGGTCTCACGGTAGCGAGCATAGGTTTGCGGCCATGCTTTCAAAAGCTCACGGCAGCTATGGTCCAGTCGCCCTTCCAAATCTTGGTAGCGTTCTAGAAGCTTTTGAACGAGCTGATCATCCCCTGTGCGCGCTTCGGCATGCGGCTTGAAGTTGAGCGGCTCAAGGCATTCTGTACCTTTAGGCGAGCGAAGAGTTTCAATACTTCCATAAAGTTGATAGAGCTGCCTTGCCAAGGCTGTTTGCCGCTGGACGAAAGCCTTGTACTTTTCATGGCTCTCGGAGACTTCGGCCAAGTAACGGACTCGCTCGGGTGGCAAAATGTATCGTTGGGCTTCTGCGGGAATCTGGGGGATAGTCAGTGCCTGGAAAGCAGAATCCGTCTTCTGATTAAGAAGATCGATCAGGCGGCTGTAGAGTTTATTCATGCCGCTGTCGTTGAACTGCGAGGCCACTGTACCAAGTACAGGTAGCCCTTCCTCATCGCCGGTCCAGATATTATGGTTGCGACGATACTGCTTGCGCACGTCACGGAGAGCATCGAGAGATCCACGCTTATCGAATTTATTGATCGCAATCACATCCGCAAAATCCAGCATATCGATTTTTTCTAGCTGGGTCGCAGCACCATATTCTGAGGTCATGACGTAAAGCGAGATATCCGAGTGCTCAACAATTTCTGTGTCAGATTGACCTATACCGGAAGTCTCAACAATAATGAGATCGAAACCAGCGGCTTTACATATATCGATCGAATCTTGAACATATTTGCTCAGCGCTAGATTTGACTGCCTCGTCGCTAAAGAGCGCATGTAAACGCGCGGATGGTGAATCGCGTTCATACGAATCCGATCACCGAGCAAGGCCCCCCCGCTTTTTCTCTTCGAAGGATCAACTGAGATAATCGCCAGAGTTTTTTCACTGTGACAGCGCAGGAAACGCCGTACGAGCTCATCCACCAATGAAGATTTACCCGCTCCTCCGGTTCCAGTTACCCCTAAGACGGGGATCTTGCGACCCATGGAAGGTAGTCCGGCCAGCTTTTGCTTGAGCTCGTCTCGATAATGAGGGGCATTCTCTGCCACCGAAATGCAGCGGGCGATAGCCTGTACATCGCGCTGCCTAAGGCGAGGCAGGAGTGGATCTACAGGAGGTTCCCCGGGAGAAAAATCGCAGTGCCGAAGCAAATCGTTGATCATGCCCTGCAGGCCCATCGAACGTCCGTCATCAGGAGCATAAATGCGCGTGATGCCATGCCTATGCAGTTCTTCAATTTCGCTAGGAAGGATAGTTCCACCCCCTCCACCAAAGACCTTTATATTGGCTTTTCTCTCCTGCAGGAGATCGTAGATGTATTTAAAGAACTCAAGATGGCCGCCTTGGTACGAAGTAATAGCTATGCCTTGAGCATCTTCCTGAATCGCACAGTCAACGATTTCTGCAGCCGAACGGTTATGCCCCAGGTGAATGACCTCAGCCCCTGAAGCCTGCAAAATACGCCGCATGATGTTGATGGCAGCGTCGTGCCCATCGAAGAGCGAGGCGGCCGTTACGATACGAATCTGATGCTGAGACCTGTAGTTTTCCTGCGACTGAGACATCACGCCCCCTTTCCAAAGTTCTCATCTACTCCGATCTGCCCTGACGTGTGTTGCTTACATGATTTCTAGCGAGTGGTCACGAAACAAGCTTTGAATATGCCATATTGCTAAGTTCGCGCCAGATCTGAGCCTTCCCCGCCCTCAGCTTCATGAAAGCGATTGCAACACCTGCGGAAAAAGGTAGCTTAGTGCTCTCGTCTGATATCTCAGCGCTATCCAAGGCAGTAATTTTCTCGCATCGGAGGCTCAGAATGGCAAAATCCAAGAAAAAAGCAGCTGCAAAAGTGAGCAGTAAATCCAAGGCTAAAGCTGGCCGAACTGTGGCTAGAACGAGTAAAACAAGCGGCGCCGGTAAAAGTGCCAAGCGTGCAAATGTTAAGACTGGCGCGACAGGAAGCCGATCCAGCTCAGGAACGGGCGAAGGTGGAGCTGTTCTGGAATACAAACTGTTCGTTGAAGACTCAGTCCGTGGTCTTGAAGATCAAGTTAACTACTACATTGGCAAAGGTTGGGCTCCCGTTGGAGGCGTAGTGGTTCAAACAGGTGGCAACTTCATGCAGTCAATGGTTCGTCGTCAAGCCTGAGTCTGTTAAAAGGCCGGGTGAAAACCATCCGGCAGCCTTTGCTGCTCTCTTCCACTTTCTCCACCCCACTTCAGACATCCTACTTATACGGCGTCGAAATAACGCGAATTTCCATGATGGAAAGTTGCGCCACTGGAACTGACTTATCTCAGCCAAGTACCCAATTTCTTAGCACATATATCGGCGCGCCATAATTGTTGAACTAATTGACACGCTTGTTCCTTTATGAAACTTCCTGAAAAACTTGGCTTTTTAGACAAGTTAAGCGGTTCCGGGACAGCGAATCGAGTCTAAGTACCCGCTTTGCTTTAATCACCATGAAAAAAAAATCTGTTCGACATGAAACTGAGGGGAGGCTTGTGCGTCTAAAAGGAGCAGGGATCGCCTCTCTAACTTACTGTAATTACTTCATATTTTTTTACAACAAATTCACATACTTTTGGCATTTTGATAAAAGATCTGCAAGTTACTGCAATGAATAGAGTTTTAGAGGCTCGGCGAAAGTATTGGCCAAGATACGGCCGTAGCCGTAGATTCAAAATAGATCTTTGGTGTCATCGAGAAAGTAAACACAGCTTCTTAAAAGAGCTCTGCGGAGAAGATTGTCACTATGCAGAGCATGCAGGAAAAAAAACCAATCAAAATGACTTCAAACTTCAAATTCAGAGAACTTTTGCAGGTTTTGCTAACGTAATTTTATTACGACGTTCTATAAACATTCCGTACCTCGTTCGGTTACTGAAAAGCAATTCTTCCCCCGTTTTTTGGTGCCAACTCACCCACTAGGTACAAAGTCCATTTCCATAGGTTCCCCTCTGCCGCCAAATGGCTCGTTTGGCTTGACCCGTCCGAAAGGACGGGTACCCATCTCCCGTTTAAGATGCTTTATCGCTTATTTCAGGCGCTTCCCCAACGAACTTATCAGCCGAGATGCTCACGAAAGTACGCGATAGTCTTTCTTAATCCCTCCTCCAAGGGCACCTTTGGCCTAAAATTAAGGTATTTTTCGGCCATGTCTAACACCGGGCGCCGGACTTTAGGGTCGTCTTGAGGTAAAGCTTTGCGAACGATGCGAGAACGACTTCCGGTCATCGCGATTACTTTTTCAGCCAGCTGCATAACAGTGAACTCGCCTGCGTTCCCAATATTGACGGGACCCAAGGTCGCATCCTGCTTATTGAGCGCGATGATTCCATCGAGGAGATCATCCACATAGCAGAAGGCTCGCGTTTGCGATCCGTCACCATACACGGTGATATCTTCACCTTTCAGAGCCTGTACGATAAAGTTTGAAACGACTCTTCCATCGTTTGGATCCATGCGTGGACCGTAGGTATTGAAGATGCGAACCACTCGCACGTCGACGGCATGCTCTCTATGATAATCGAAGATCAGAGTCTCGGCTGCGCGCTTGCCTTCATCGTAGCAGCTGCGAGGTCCGATTGGGTTAACGTTCCCCCAATAGCTCTCAGGCTGTGGATGCTCCAGGGGGTCACCATAAACCTCCGAAGTACTCGCATGACCGAAGCGAGCGCCGACGCGTTTGGCCAACCCAAGCAGATTCATTGTGCCGAGCACCGATGTCTTCATCGTCTTGATGGGGTTAGCTTGATAATGCACAGGACTCGCCGGACAGGCGAAATTAAGAATGAGATCGACTTCTGCCATGTAGGGCTCAACGATATCATGGCGTACAAGTTCGAACTTAGGATTTTGCAGCAGGTGGCTAACGTTACGTTTGTGTCCCGTAAAAAAGTTATCTACACAAATAACTTCCCAGCCCATGCCAAGATATCTATCGCAGAGGTGACTTCCTAAGAATCCGGCACCGCCTGCGATCAGCACACGTCCTGACTCAGATCGTGCCATCAGTAATCTCCTTATTCAGGATGCAAGGTGCGCAGATAATATGATAGCTTACTCCGGCGTGCAAACGATTTGTACTTGCTCCGGAGGAAAATTTTGCATGAATATCCATGAATACCAAGCAAAACAGCTCTTCAGACAGAACGGTGTTCCTGTTCCTGAAGGTTACTTGGCAAGCACTCCCACAGAAGCTGAATTTGCAATGCGACGGCTCGGCACTGAAGTAGGCGTCGTGAAAGCCCAGGTGCACGCCGGGGGCCGGGGAAAAGGGGGCGGTGTCAAGCTCGCCAAGACAGCTGAAGAAGCTCGCAAAATCGCCGAGCAAATGCTCGGAATGACTCTCGTCACTCATCAGACTGGACCGGAAGGCAAGAAGGTCCATTCGGTTTACGTCGAAGCTGGTAGCAAGATTGTCAAAGAATACTATCTAGCTCTGGTTCTCGATCGCGAGACGGCATCGGTCAGCATAATGTTCTCTACCGAAGGCGGTATGGACATCGAAGAAGTGGCTGCCAAGACTCCCGATAAAATCGTCGTTGTGCATGTTGATCCGACGATCGGCCTGCAGGGCTTCCACACCCGCCGCATCTGCTTCGGCCTCAATCTACCGGCCAGCGAGCAAAAAGAGCTGACGAGCATCGTCAAGAGTCTCTACAAAATGTTTTTGAAATACGATTACTCCATGCTCGAAATAAATCCTTTGGTCGTCACCGCCGACGGTAAGATGTTCGCGCTCGACGGCAAAATGAACTTCGATGACAACGCCCTCTATCGCCAAAAAGAAATCGAAGTCATGCGCGATTTCAAAGAAGAGGACGACCGCGATATTCAGGCCTCCAAGTATGGGCTGAGCTACATCGGCCTCGAAGGCAACATCGGCTGTCTTGTCAATGGTGCCGGCCTAGCGATGGCGACGATGGACATCATCAAGCACTACGGCGGACAACCTGCCAACTTACTCGATGTCGGCGGTGGCGCAAGCCAGGAAACCGTAACCAATGCCTTCAAGATCCTCTTTGCGGATCGCAATGTGAAAGGCATCTTCGTCAACATCTTCGGCGGAATCATGAAGTGCGATATCATCGCTAACGGTATCGTTGCCGCTGCCAAAGAACTCGGCCTCAGGGTGCCAATGGTCGTCCGCCTCGAAGGTACCAACGTCGACAAGGGCAAGGAAATCCTGCGCTCTTCAGGCCTCAACCTTTACGCTGCTAACGACATGGCAGACGGCGCTAAAAAAATCGTGGAAATGGCTAAGTAAGCTGCGCGCGCAAGGAGTAAGACTGTGGCGATTCTTGTAAATTCTCAGACTCGTGTAATCACTCAAGGCATCACCGGCAAATCCGGCGAATTCCATACCAAGCTTTCCCACGAATACGCGCCTCGCTTCGTCGGCGGCGTGACGCCAGGTAAGGGCGGGCAAAAAGGGATTCTCGATCTGCCAATATTCGATACGGTGGCCGAAGCCAAAGAAAAGGCCGGCGCCAACGCTTCCATGATTTTCGTCCCTCCCCCTTTTGCAGCTGACGCTATCCTTGAAGCCATTGACGCCGAGATCGAGCTGATCATCTGCATCACCGAAGGGATCCCCGTCCTCGATATGGTGCCGGTTAAAAAGGCTCTGGAGCGCTCGAAAAAGTCTCGCCTTATAGGCCCCAACTGTCCCGGCGTCATCACTCCAGGACAATGCAAAATCGGGATTATGCCTGGCCATATCCATAAGATCGGCAAAGCAGGGATAGTCTCAAAATCGGGTACGCTCACCTATGAAGCTGTCGGACAAACCACAGCTCTAGGCATAGGGCAGAGCAGCTGCGTAGGCATTGGCGGCGACCCTATTATCGGGACGATCTACACGGATGTCCTAGCCTTGTTCGAAGCTGATCCACAGACTGAAGGCATTATCCTTATCGGCGAAATCGGTGGTGACGCCGAAATCAAGGCCGCTCAGTTCATTAAAGAAAACATCAAAAAGCCAGTCGCCGCCTTCATCGCCGGACAAACGGCGCCTGCAGGCAAGCGTATGGGTCACGCGGGCGCAATTATCTCCGGCGGTTCTGGTACAGCTGCTGAGAAGATGGCTGCACTTGAAGAAGCTGGGGTTGTTGTCGCGCGCAGTCCTGCCGACCTCGCCTCGTCTTTGAAGACCGCAATGGAACGTAAAAGAAAATAGTCGAAGTGAGAGAAGAAGATGCTGGGCCTCAGACATTTCCGCGGCAGTGCTATCGATCTTTTTCAAGGCGATATCACTGAATTTGTTTGTGACGTCATGGTCAATGCCGCTAACGAATCCCTTGGCGGTGGTGGAGGTGTCGACGGCGCGATTCATCGCGCAGGAGGTCCCAGTATCCTTGCTGCTTGCCGGGAGATCGGCGGCTGCCCTACGGGACAGGCCGTTATCACCGGGGCTGGTAGCTTGCCAGCTCAGCGTGTAATCCATGCCGTTGGCCCCATCTGGAAATCGGGTAAAGAAGGTGAAGCCGCTCTGTTGGAAAGCGCCTACAGAAGCAGCCTGCAACTCGCAGCGCAGCATGGCCTGAAGCATATCGCTCTTCCATCCATCAGCACTGGAGTCTACGGCTATCCGATTGAAAAAGCTGCTCCGCTTGCCCTGCAAGTGGTCATGGGCTTTTTGGAAGAATCGCCCCCCGGCTTGCTGAGACGCATCACCTTTGTGCTCTTCGATCGAACACAGTATCAGGTCTTTCAAAAAGCGCTATTCGCGACTTTTCCCGAAGCTGCTGAGGAGCGGACGTGAAACTCTCGCAACTCGCATACTACAAGACTGGCGGCTCCTGCCAAAAGCTTTATCTTCCCGAGTCCACAGCTGAACTCGTCAGCATTGTGAAAACAATACATGCGCAGAAGCAGCCTTTTTTCGTCTTGGGTGGCGGCACCAATTCATTAGTCCTCGACGAACCTTGGCCTGGAGCTGTCATCGCGTTTTCGAAAATGAATAAGATCGAAGTCGCTGGCCATCTTATGACCTGCGAAGCTGGTGCGGAGAATACATCCATAGCGCAAAGAGCTCTACGGGAAGGGCTGGGTGGACTTTCCTGGATGAACCGTTTGCCGGGACAGCTCGGCGGTACGGTCCGCATGAATGCACGCTGCTACGGCGGCGAAATCAGCCAAGTCGTAAGTGAAGTAGAAGCTGTACTGCCGGATGGAACTTTGCAGACTTTTCATTCTAGTTCAGGGATTTTTTCTGGATATAAAGACACTCTCTTTATGAGGAATGGCGCCATCATCGCCAGGGCGACTCTTAAGCTTCAAGCTGGGGACGTTAAGGCGCTCGAAGAGCACATGAGCTTTTGCGAAAGTGACCGGATCGCCAAAGGACAATTCAAGCATCCCACCTGCGGTTGTGTTTTCAAGAATGATTATAAGGTTGGAGTACCCAGCGGGATGCTCCTCGACCAGGCCGGCGCTCATCAGCTGAGTTCTGGCAACACTCAGATCAATCCACAGCATGCAAACTTCGTCTATAACCTCGGTGCTAGCAGTCGCGAAATCATCGAGTTGAGTTTGCGTATGCGTGAGCTCGTTTACCAAGAATTCGGTGTCTGGCTGGCCTATGAAATGGAAATACTGGGCGAGATCCCCCCCGATCTACAGCTCCGCATCAGCGAGCAGAAACCTCCCCAATTCCGCGATGAGAAACTAGCTCCCCTCCGCAAGCTTTTTCAGAGGCGCAGCGTGGACTAAATCCCCAAAAAATTCCATTACGGCCTTTCAGCATAATCAATATCAGGAACTTGGCAAGCGGTGCCCAAAAAAGGCACAATAAAGTCCTCTGGCTCATTGCTAGCAGAAGGACACGACATCATGGTCAAAGCTCATTCGATAGATGGCTCTCTTCCCCCTGTCCCTCCCAGTCAAAGCGCCAAGTGGCGAGACCTCTATGAGTTCTATACTGACTTGCAGATGGCTATGAATGATCGCTATCGACGCCATGGCCGGGTTTTTCGCTGGTCCCCTTTTCGCGATATCATCATAATGTTAGGAGCTGATGCACAGCAGTTTGTACTGGTCAACAATCCCAAACTTTTCTCAGCCCAGAAAGCTTGGCAAGAAAATATTGGGGTGCTCTTTAAAGGGGGGCTTCTGAATCGAGATGGGAGCGACCATCGCTCGCACCGCCGGCTCCTAATGCCGGCATTTCGACAAGAAGCTCTCGTGTTTTACTTGGAATCGGCGGCGCCTCTGATAGATCAACATCTGGACCAGTGGCCTCTGGATTGTCCAGACATCTATGCCAGGGCTAAAGAGCTTACGCTGCAGATTGCCATCAAAGTCTTTTTCGGAATTACTCTCGCATCTGAGCTGAGTCTCTATAATCGCCACATTACCGATATCGTCGCAGGTTCTATAGCATTTTTAAAAACACCTCTGATCGGCCTCACCTATCAGAGAGCCCTTCGAGCCCGAGAGCAGCTCGTTAAACTCCTCGAACCACTCCTCGTCCAAAGACGCAGCGAAGTGAGCCGCGATATGCTGGGCCAGCTCTGCCAAAGCCGAGACGAAGAAGGCAATTCCCTGAGCGACCACGAAATCATCGATCAGATGATCTTCATTATGATGGCTGCTCACGATACGACCGCTTCGACTCTCGCAAGTCTTTTCTACGAGCTCGGACGCAATACCAGCTGGCAGCTTAAGCTGCGTCGTGAGAATCAAGAAATTGCGGCCCGGGGACTCTCACCAGCAGAAATTCCTGATAATGTGGAGCTTTATCACTACGTAATCAAAGAAACTCTTCGACTCAACGCACCTCTCAAAGTGATCCCTCGACGCAGCCTAGAAGCCTTTTCCTTTGACTCTTTCACCATAGAGGCTGACCAAATGATTGCGGTATGTCCGGCGTTCTCGCATCATATGAAAGAGTATTGGACCGAGCCAAAACTCTTCGATCCTTTGCGCTTCAGCCCGGAACGAGCTGAGCACAAGAATCACCCCTATGCCTACATGCCTTTCGGGGGTGGAATACACCTCTGCTTAGGGCAGTTCTTTGCTGAGAAATTTTTGTCGCTGATTCTCTTCAAGATCATAGACCGCTTCAACTGGCGAGTTCCTGGCTGGGAAACTCTGCGCTTCCAGCAGGTACCCATTCAGATTCCGAAGGGAAGAATGCCGGTCCGTCTGATTCCGACCGGCGCTTGAGCAGAAGACTTCTTATCCGATTTCGCGGAGTCTCTCGAAGGGGTAAATTCCGGTTTTGTGACCATCGCTAAACTGAATCGTGAGGGCATAGCGGCCCACCGATTCAATCCGAAGCGGGCGCAAGGATTCAGCTACGCTGTCAGGATTCAGCTTAATTTCCCGTGTCACCTCGTCCACGCAATGGGCACAGCGGCACTGACGCCGTAGTTCAACTACATCGAAGAGACTTTTTTTACCATCGGTCCATTGTATCGCCAAAGTCCTGTCGTCTTGTTGCCAGATTTGCTTAACTCTCGCTTGCTCACTCATAATTTTTTCCACTCCAGCACAAAATAACCCAGAGCTCCATCGCTCTCCCTCTGGAGGATATGCTGAGCCAGCAGCCGATCAGCGACGGTAAGATAGGTTTTGGCAATATCTGACTGCGGGAAGTGCGTTACAGCAGGACGGCCGCTGTCGGAAGCTTCGCCGATCCGGGGATCGAGAGGTATTTCGGCTAGCAGATTGGTGCCGTACTCTGTAGCAATTTTTTGTCCTCCCCCTTGACCGAAAAGATAGTGCTTTTTCGTACACTGATCGCAAACGAAGTAGCTCATATTTTCGATAACGCCCAGCAGCGGCACATTCAGAGTCTGAAACATGGAGACGGCTTTTCGCACGTCGATGAGCGACAATTCTTGAGGCGTCGTTACAATGATAGCACCGCTGAGAGGCACGCTCTGCGCGAGCGTTAACTGTATATCACCAGTTCCGGGCGGTAGGTCTATGACGAGATAATCGAGCTCACCCCAGGCAACCTGCGTCAAGAACTGCTTGAGCACCTGAGCGGCCATGGGCCCCCGCAGCATCTGCGCCTGACCCGCTGCAGCGAACATGGCCACTGAGATGACTTTCACACCTTCAACCAAGGGCGGCTCTATGAGTTCGCCTTCGAGCATCTGTGGTCGAGCGGCCCTTGTCATATGCTGCTGGGAAGGTCCGTATACATCCGCATCGACCAGACCTACTTTTTTGCCAAGCTTTTGCAAAGCTAGGGCTAGATTCAAAGCGACTGTCGACTTCCCGACTCCGCCTTTGCCAGAGCCCACGGCTATCAGGTGCCGTACTGCTTCGAGAGTGCCGGTCTTAGGCATCTGCTTCGGCGTAGCCTTAGCAATCGGTGGGGCCAGCGGGCTGATGGATGTTGCAGCTCGCTGTGCCACTTCCTGATCAAGCTCTGGACTCGGAGCTTGGCTTTGGCTTTGGCCTTTGCCAGCGATCTTGTCTTGCATGCGCTTAAAAAAATTCAAGCTCTCTTCCCTTTCTTAGGCTTCCCATTCTTCAAGATAATGCTGAGCCTGGATCGCCGCTTGACAACCCATCCCGGCCGCTGTGATGGCCTGACGGAAGTTGGGGTCGGCGATATCACCCGCAGCAAAGATGCCGGGGGTGCGGGTTTTAGTAAAATCTTTGACCTTGATGTATCCGTTGGCATCCAGGTCGACATAATCCTTGAACACGCCTGAATTTGGTGTGTGACCTATCGCATAGAAGAGGCCATCTACCTTGAGATCTTCTTTAGCCCCGGTATCGATATTTTCCAAGACAACACCCGTCAGACCCGTTTGATCCGAAAGGAGCTCAGTAGCCGTAAACGGTATCTTGAACTTGATTTTCGGATTAGCCTGAACACGTTGGAGCATGATAGGTGAAGCGCGGAATACGTCGCGTCGATGAATAAGGATGACTTCACTGCAGAGCTTGGAGAGATAGCTCGCTTCTTCCATTGCAGAATCACCACCGCCAATGACGGCGACGCGCTTGCCTTTATAGAAAAAGCCATCGCAGGTAGCACAAGTCGAGACGCCCCGTCCCATGAGTTGAGCTTCATTAGGTAGTTTCAGAGTTTTAGCGGTAGCTCCCGTCGAAAGGATGACGACCTTCGCGTGAATTTCTTCAGAGTCAGTCCAAAGCTTTTTGATGGGTCCAGAAAAATCCGCCTTGGTGATCATCTCGTAAATGATCTCCGTCCCAAAACGTTCTGCCTGAGCACTCATGTTCTGCATGAGCTCGGGCCCCATAATGCCGTGCTCATGCCCCGGCCAGTTTTCGACTTCAGTTGTTGTAGTAAGCTGACCGCCGTGCAGAAGGCCCGCATAGATAACGGGGCTTAGGCTCGCACGAGCCGTATAAATAGCCGCCGTCAAACCGGCGGGACCTGTTCCCACAATAACGACAGAATGAACTTTTTGCACCATTGAGGAATCCCTTATCTGTCCAAAGGCACTGACGCAGGGAAACATACCAGTCCGCTGCCGGGCTGTCATCAATCGTGCATTGTTTTTGGCTCCACTTGTCATGGCGTCATTATGGCTACAAACTTCTTCGGTGGCTTAGCGATGCAAGTTCTGGCTCGACGCGTTATGATGAGCGGCATTCAACCGTGTTTCCCGCGGATAGACGAGAGGTTTAGAATGGATTTTGCCTTTGGTGCGCACATCGTAAATATGATGATAGCTCTGATCATCTCCTTGACCGTTCATGAAGCTACGCATGCTTTCATGGCTCGCGTCTATGGCGACCGCACAGCTCAACTGGATGGTCGTCTCACTCTCAACCCGGTGCCCCACATCGATCCCATCGGCACTCTCCTCTTTCCTTTGATTGGGGCTGTATTGGGGGGTTTTATCTTCGGCTGGGCTAAACCAGTACCGATCGATCCCCGCAACTTTCGCAACCAAAAATGGGGCCAGATCATCGTTGCTGGCAGTGGTCCGTTTTCGAATCTCTTGCTAAGCTTTGTCTCGCTCATCATCGTCTATCTCATCGGCCCCGCTCAGGATGGGACTATTTGGTTGGCATTCAGTCGGCTGGCAACAGCTATGGTTTCGGTGAACGCGATACTCGCTATCTTCAATATGATCCCCGTGCACCCCCTCGATGGTGGCGCGGTGCTCTACGAACTTCTCCCCTACGAAGGCAAACGCAAGTATGAAGAATACGTTATGCCCTATGGGTCTTTTGCCCTGCTGGGACTGATGCTCTTAGGTGGATTCGCTTGGATCGGAGCACTGGCAGGGGTTTGGGTTCACCTATCGGAAAGAATCATCAATAGCCTTCTCTGAGAGTCCTTCCGAATTATTTCTGATTTCTCCGAAAGGTTAATGACTTACTCTGATCAGAGCGTCTCCGCCTTGCTAAAACGGGCCCCTATTGCAGACGATCGAGTACGAAGGCTCTGCAATAAGATGCATCCGCTTAGGTCCTAAGGATCAGTGCAGAGGAGCACCTATGTTCGAAATCACAAGTCATGCGGAAAGCAAAACGAGCCGCGAGAAAATTAGAAATCAGATCAAGGCTGAGGTTACGATCAATGTCCTGCGCTTCGCGGGCGATATCATTATGTGGTCAGAGGAAAACATCCAGAAGGTCTTGAGTCTTCTATCAAATCAACTCAAGACGGATGACGATGAAGTGATAGAAGCTCTGCATCAGCTCGATCATGAGGGCGTCATTCACTTCATCGGTGCCAGTGATATCTTCCTGGTTCCCCACCCGAGTCTGCTCGAACCCTATGAGCATGAGCGCCATGCGGAGCTCTTGCATTGGGTACTAGAAACGCGCTTAGCTCGCGAAGCTTAGACTGTGTCTGTTTTTTTTGAAAAGTTCCGTCACGAGAGGCGTCACGCTGATTTGATCACCAAACCGGCCTTGTTTATATAACCAGCCTTGTCGCCTTGTCTGAACAAAGCCCAACCTTGACAGAAGTCTTCGATGAAGTCGAAGGTCGGTGGCAATAGCCACTGACCTTCGTCGTTTATAAATCCCCACTTATTTTCGGCGACAACCCTAGCGCATTTATCTTGGAAAGGATGCGCTTGCTGAAAATTACTTTGAATGCATCGCGTTCCAGTAGAGTCAACATAGAACCACTTGCTGCCATCGAGTGAAACCGGAATTTTTCCTTCGGTAAATTCGCCTACTGATGCATAGATATGCGGAATGATCAGCTGCCCTTGTTTATTAATAACTCCCCACTTACCTTTCTCAAAAACGGGGGCCATCCCATTGCAGAAGTCCTCGCCGTTTTCAAAGAAATGAGTTCCAAGCTGCTGGGCACGGGGGTCGATGTAGTATGTTTTTAAGGTCTCGGCGACTTCCTGGACGCGTGCCAGACCATCGATGTAATCACCCGCCCAGTCATAGCGAGGAGCGATGAGGACCTTTCCCTTACTGTCCAAATAGCCCCAGCGACCCTTGGTATTGTAGCGAGCACGATTTTGAAACATCGGCCCTACGAAGTCATATTCAGGCTTCACCATCCAATTTCCGCTCGTATCGATGACTCCCCATTTGATGCTTCCGCTTTTCGGATGGATCATAGCGACTGCAGCACTTCCTTCCCAGAAGCCTAGACTATCGAAATAGATGCAGGGAATCACTTCCTGGCCGGATTTGTTGACAAATCCAACATATTTGCCTTTCTTCACAAGCGCGAATTCGCCGGAAAAATGTGAAGCACCTTGATAGATTGGTGGTATAACCCAGGTGCCTTCGGCATCAATAAATCCCCAGGTGTTGTTATTCGATACAAAAGGTAATAATTCGCGCTGAGCCATCGCTCTTCCCCCTGAAAATGCACCACGATAGCTTTTCGTCCAAGCTGAGCATTGCCTGAGTTTAAGCTTCAAATATTCATTACAATCAAATACTTAAGAAGATAAAAGCCTGCTCCTCTCTT
>JBGSTX010000253.1:0-4510 GCA_041736305.1 Oligoflexus sp.
CGACCGGGACGGAGAAGCGCTGGATCGAGAACATCGGCCCGGTTGGTAGCCGCGATGAGGATTACGCCTTCGTTGGTTTCAAATCCGTCCATCTCGACCAGCAACTGGTTGAGAGTTTGCTCTCGCTCGTCATGGCCGCCGCCGAGACCGGCACCGCGTTGGCGACCTACAGCATCGATTTCATCGATAAAGATTATACAGGGTGCCTGTTTCTTAGCTTGTTCGAACAAATCCCGAACCCGGCTAGCGCCGACCCCGACAAACATTTCGACGAAGTCTGAGCCTGAGATCGAAAAGAAAGGGACACCTGCTTCGCCTGCGATGGCCCTGGCAAGAATAGTTTTACCGGTACCAGGAGGTCCTACGAGAAGGACGCCTTTGGGAATACGGCCACCGAGTCTCGTGAATTTCTTCGGATCCTTGAGGAAGTCGACGATCTCTTCTAGCTCACCTTTGGCTTCTTCTATACCCGCAACGTCTTCGAATGTGATCTTAGTTTGGTTTTCGTTGAGAAGCTTCGCGCGGCTTTTTCCGAAAGACATCGCCTTGCCCCCACCGATCTGCAACTGCCGCATGAGAAAGATCAGGAAGAGCAGAATGAAGAAAATGGGAATCAACTGCACGAAGAGCGATTTCCACATGCTCTGTCCGTCACCTTCCGGCTGCTCGTAGTTGACTCGAACCCCTTTCGTACGCAATTCATTGCGCAAATCAGCATCCTGTGGTCCAGTCACACGGAAGACTGAGCTGTCGGCGCGCACGGCGACGAGCTCGTTCCCACGGAAGGTCACCTCAGTGATTTGCTTCTGATCGACCGCATCCATGAAATCGGCGAATTTCATCGATTGTTCGTTGCTGTTGTTGGGAGACATGATATTGAACATCACGAAAAGTAAAAGCAAACCTGCCAGCACAAGCGTGAACTTCATTTGCTGGTTCGGTTTTTTGACTTTTGACATCGATCTCGCTCTCCTCATCTGGGCTATCAGGCAGCGTTCGCAACTCCTAGCGAAACTGGCGAGCCAGCATGCTATCAGTTTTTACATGCTGCCGTTTAAATTGGAACAAAAACTTACGGCGTATCGTCCATCCACACCAGCCATCCATGCCATTTTTTCTTGGTCACAGTTGATAGGCACGGTTATCACGGTCCAGAGCTCTGATGGGACCCTCTTCTCGTCTGATTTCTTCGTATTTGGACAGAATCTAGGCATTATCGACGATCCGGGTATCTCATTCAAGCCGCTTCATCAGCACAAACTTCGAAGAAGAGGTAAGACAGAGGCATGGTTCAAGGTCGACTAGCCCCTTACTGTACTGCGACCAGCGCATCGACCGCTGCCTATGGGCAGCTAGCACTTGGATCGACCCTGCACTGACTAGTACCCGCAGCTTCTCATTCAAATTCATACTCAGTTCTCGCCCTTCGACTAAAGCTAGGCGCAATTGCTCCAGAACCTGCCGACTCAGTCCCTTTTTGCCTGTAGAGGCTTCAAGAAAGCTTCTAATCTTTTGTCGCGCCACTGCGCCTGGGAGCTGCCTGAGCGCGACACTCGTTGGGGCTATCGAACTCTTTTCAGTTTCCTCACTAAATCGCGTAAAGTCCAGAGCATCCTGCGCTAATTGGCTGAGACTCTGACGTATTCCCGGATACAGTGCCTCCAATTCAGGAAGGATACGGTGCCGAATCACGTTCCGAGTATAAACTAGCTTAGCATTGGAACTGTCTTCACGATGGATGATTTTTTGTTGAACTGCCTCATTCTGAATAATTTCCCTCGGAAGTTCTATAAAAGGTCGCCAACGGTTACCGCGCATTTCTTCCATCGCCAAAAGCTGAGTAAGATGGGCACCGCGCGCGATCCGCATCAATATAGTTTCCACCAAATCATCTGCGTGATGAGCAAGAGCTAAGTAGTCACCTTTCTGCATGAGTGAATCAAACCAACCGTAACGAAGCTCCCTTGCCCACTCCTGGACTCCTCTTTGGTCAACAGGGTGGCTCTGCCTTTCTACCTGTAGAATTTGACACTTCAAACCCAGAGCCTGACTCGATTCCCTAACAAAGCTGGCGTCTTCTTCAGATTCTTCACCGCGTAAACGGAAGTTAACGTGCAAAACCTCCATCTCTCCTACCTCAGGCCCCATTCCCGCTAGGGTATGCATTAAGACCATAGAATCAAGACCGCCAGAACATGCTAGCCAGATTTTTCGAGGCTTCTCGCGGACTAAGCGCTCTTTCATCCTTCCTTTTACCTTGGCGAAATAACTCGGCTCCATGGTTTGGTCCTTTTTGAAAAAGCCACTACTCTCTGAATCTTTTCTTACAATTAAGCTATTTTGGTAAGAAGCCGCCACCTGAGCTGAGAAAAAACTCATTCATCACAGCGGCTTACAAAAATAATAAGCACCTGAAATTACTGAGTTTTTCCCGGCATACTCCCAAGTATCTGTGATTATTGATTTCCCCAAACTAACCCATCGTCCTTTTCGCAAGCTTTTGCAGTGCTGAGGCTTATGCCGCGATTTTAGTTTTTCACCAAACTGGCGATGGTAATTTTGCAAATTGCGTCCCGTTTTACAAGCCAGGTAGCGGCTTGAGGGGAATTTCAAGGAGGAATTTATGGGTTTGCGCATACGCACCAATGTGTCTTCGCTTTTAGCTCAAAGAAACGCGCAGAACAATTCTAACGAACTCGACCGCAGCCTTGAAAAGCTCTCTTCGGGCTTTCGCATCAACCGCGCTGCTGACGACGCCGCAGGCCTCGCCATCTCCGAAAGCTTAAGAGCCAAAGTTCGCGGCCTCAATCAAGCCAAGCGCAATGCCAGCGATGCTGTATCGATGGTGCAGATTGCTGAAGGTTCTTTGAGTGAAGTCGGCAATATCCTCATTCGACTTCGTGAACTCACGGTGCAATCGTCCTCCGACACTATCGGTGACGTCGAGCGCGGCTACCTCAATCGGGAATATACCCAGCTCGTCGACGAAATCGACCGTGTATCGAGCACCAGTGAATTCAACTCCCTCAAACTCTTTGATCCTAATCAAGCAGATCGGCTTGTAATCCAGGTCGGTGTCAACAACAGTGAGCCAGAAGCCAATATAGACACGATCTCTCTCTCTCTAGAGGGCTTAAAGACTTTCAACTCCGAGGGTCTAGGCTTAGGCAAAGGTGCCGAAATCGGTCCCATGGAGATGGACGGCAGCGACGCCATCGCTCGCGAAAATATCAGCAGCAAGCTTACCACCGTCGACAATGCTCTCAATCGCGTAAACAGCGAACGTGCCACGCTCGGCTCTGTCCAGAGCCGCCTCGACACCGCTGTAAACAATCTTGGTATCCAGACAGAAAACATGAATACAGCCAACAGCCGTATTCGGGATGTGGATTTTGCAGAAGAAACCGCAACGCTGAGCCAAGCCAAAATCCTGCAAGCTTCTTCAATTTCGGTTCTTTCGCAAGCGAATGCCAAACCAGACATGGTGATGCAACTCTTGCGCTAATTTTTTAATGGTTTCTAACAAGGAGGTTTTTCATGGGTGTACGAGTAAAAACGAACGTTGAGTCCCTAGTCGCGCAAAGAAGACTTTCTGACAGCCGCAAGGACATGTCAGCATCGATCGAACGCTTGGCTTCTGGTCAGCGCATCAACAAGTCTGCTGACGATGCCGCCGGCCTAGCTGTTTCCGAACGTATCCGGGCTCGCCTCGCGAGTATGGACGTCGCTAAACGCAACGCTAACGATGGTATCAGCTACATTCAAGTGGCCGAAGGTGGCCTGAACGAGATCACCAACGTTATGATTCGCATGCGCCAGCTCGGTTCGCAGGCTGCTTCGGATACCATCGGTAACCGTGAACGAGAATACCTCGACAGAGAATTTCAACAGCTACGTGACGAAGTTGGTCGCATCGTGAAAACTACGGAATTTAACGGACGTCAGGTTTTGGAAGCAGACTCCAACACCGCTATGCGTATCTTCGTGGGATCTTCCAACCGCGGTGATGTCGACGGCTCAGCACCTAGCATAGATCCTGAAAACGATTCAGATATTATTACGATCAATCTCGAAGATCTGAGCAAGCTAAACACCGCATTGGATAACGTGGTAAAAGGTGGTCTTTCGGTAAAGCCTGCCGATGACGACGGGGGAGCTGCTGACCTTGGTCCAGACGGGACCGATGCACTCTTTAATGTTATCGATACTGCAGTCAACGAAGTAGCCTCCTACCGTGCATCTCTGGGTGCCGTCCAATCCCGACTCGATACAGCTGTTAAGAATATCGACGTTACCAATGAGAACCTAAATGCCGCCAACAGCCGCATCCGGGACGTTGACTATGCTGCAGAAACCGCAAAGTTTACCCAGAGTAAGATCCTGGAATCTGCCGGTGCTGCGGTCTTGACTCACGCCAATTCTCAACCCGAAATCGTACTCCAAATGCTCCGCGCTTAATTATCAAATGGCCCCCGAAAGGGGGCCTCCCCTACTTTTCTCTATTTATTTA
>JBGSTX010000281.1:0-3948 GCA_041736305.1 Oligoflexus sp.
CCTCACGCGCCATCCCGCAGCGGGAGGACCTACAGAAATCCAACTAGGAAATTTTCGCAGCTGTTAGCCTAGGACCATTAAAAGGACAATAGGGCTAAGGAACTGTCTCTAGGAAGCGAGTCATAGCCTATGTCGGAAGCGAAAATTCTGAATGTGCCTCATCTGAGTGACTCGCACATGCCGAGTCTCGATCAGTTGCTCAAGCTGCTCGATGTCTGTCGCTTTATGGGGCTGGAAAAAAATCTCGACAATCTGCTCGTCTACATTGCCGATCAGGGCCGCAAGGCTTTGAACGCCGATCGTTGCAGTATTTTTCTGTTGGATGAAGAGCGGAATGAAATTTGGTCCAAGGTTCAGCTGGGGGAAAGTCAAATCATTCGCTTTCCTCGCGGTGCCGGAGTTGCTGGTCGGACCATAGAGCTCGGCGAAACGATTCTGATTCCGGATGCCTACAATAGCCAACTCTTTAACCCCGATGTCGACCGTTCCACGGGCTATCGCACCCGTAATATTCTCTGTGTCCCCATGGCCAACCTGGATGGCAAGACCATAGGCTGTCTGCAGCTGCTCAACCAGCATGATGGTGACTTCAAGCCGGCCGATGAAACCTTTAGCATCGCCTTCGCTTCGCAGGCTGCCGTGGCCATTGAATCCGCCTATCTCTACCAGGAAAAAGCCCGGATTATCCGTGACCTTTCCAACACCCAGGTGCGCCTGAAGCAAAAGCTGGATCAGCTGGAAGTGATTCGCGAGCTGGAAAAAGCTGTCAACGAATCTTCCAACCTCTATGATTTCATCAGTGCGGTGATTCGTAAAGCCGTTGGAGCCGTTGGAGCCAAAGTCGGCTGCCTGATGATTCAAACCGAAAGTAAAAGCTGGGAGGCCTATGCCGCCACAGTCGAAGAAAGCCGCAAGGTCAGCCACTGGACAAGGGCCGAGCTCGATAGCGTGTACCTGAGCAACCTCCTTAAAGAAGGCAAGGCGGTTATCATCAATAGTCTCCAGCAAGGCGACGCCTATCTTTCTGAGGTGTCGGAGCAGGTGGAAACTCCGCTCACTAACCTTCTGGCTATTCCTATTCATCAATCCAACGATCCCGATAAATCCGAAGCCACCCAGGGAATTTTTGAAGTCTTTAACAAGCCAAGTGGATTTCTCTATGAAGACCTGGCTTTTATGCAGATCATCGGCGCGCAGATCTTCTCTTTGATCATGCGTAAGCAATTGATCGAGGAAAAGAAACGATCTGAAAACTTAGCCGCCATCGGGCAGGTCGCGAGCACGATCATCCACGATTTGAAAAACCCCATATCAGCAATTATCGGCTGTGCAGAGCTGCTCGGCAGTCGGGATCAGATGGCAGAACACCAGGTGGAGCGGGTCTGTACCATCATTCGAAACCAGGCCAATCGCTGTATTACTATGGTGGAAGAATTACTCAGCGTCGCCCGTGGGGAAAAGAAATTTCGCTTTGAAATTATTGCTCTCAATGAGGTCCTGAGCGAGATTGAATTCATGCTGCAATCCGAAACAGAGCGGCACAAGGTTGAATTAAAAACCTCGTTCAACTATCTCGGCAATGTCAGAGTCGACAAGGCCAAGCTGATGCGAGTGATCTTTAACTTCACCAATAATGCCTTGGAAATTCTTAAGGCGGGTGGACAGATAAGCATTGAGTCGCGGGCAGTGGATGCCGAATGGCTGGAAATCGTCATCACCGACAGTGGACCCGGCATTGCGCCCGAAGTGGTTCAAACCCTCTTTCAGCCATTTGCGACCTTTGGTAAATCCAAAGGCACGGGTCTAGGACTTTATATCGCCCGAGAGATTATCAACGATCACGGGGGAACGATTCACCTGGATCGTGAGCATAAAGGCGGCGCTCGATTCGTGATTCGAATGAAGCAGGAACCTTAGATCAAAGCAAGAGCTCGAGGTATCGGACTTTGCTTCGGATAGGGGCTCACCCGAGCTTCGGCAGATGGACGGTCCGTCACCTATCAACTCAATAGTGAGCTGCTGAAATAGGCCCGAATAGCCAAGATTCCCAGCCGATTAGCTGGTCGAATATTCTTAAATTAATCTATATTAAAAGACATTTACGTGCAGGGTGCGGCTGCACTCAATTTATGTTTCGACTGTGCCGATCGATTCCTCAAGTGGCAAAGTATCACAGCCAAAAAAAAATGATCTTGATTCAGACCTTGATGAGCACACCAATCGTTTGAGCTGGAAGGATCAACCAACAGCCACGGCAGGAGTCGAGCCCATGTTCCAAAAACAACTAACCGCAAGAGACGCGGCCCGCGGACTGTGGGTCCCGATCCTGGTCCTCACTTGGATCAGTCTCGGAGCCTGTGGACGGAACTGGAACAAGGCGAGCGAAGCATCCGACGGTTCATCCCCAGCGACTCAGAACGTGCCCCCTGATGACGGGACGCAGAACCCTTCTCTTGGCACAAGTTGCTCGAGCGACGTTGCTCCCGAACCGGGAGTGGTCATGACCGATCGCGGTGCTGTGCGTGGGGCGAAGGAGGGTCTGACATGGGCCTACAAAAATATCCCTTATGCAGCACCCCCTATCGGGGCACTTCGATGGCGAGCAGCGCAAGCAGCGGCCTGCTGGACGGGCATCCGCGATGCCACGGCCTGGGGTCCTGCCTGTCCTCAGAGCGATGCCGCGGGTACGGCCCCCATCTCAGGCAACGAAGACTGCCTTCAGCTCAACGTCTGGTCGAAATCGAGCTCGAGGGCGGCCAAGAGTCCGGTCTTGTTTTGGATTCATGGTGGCGGCAACGCCATTGGTTCAGCCACCGAAGAGAATAATGCTGTTCGAGTTTACGCGGGGCAATCGCTCGCTGAAAAACAGAACCTCGTGGTCGTCAGCATCAATTACCGGCTCGGCGCTCTCGGCTACTTTGCCCATCCAACGCTCGCCAGTGAAAACGCCAACGGCTCGACCGGTAACTATGCGATCACGGATATGGTCGCCGCGCTCGAGTGGGTTCGTTCCAATGCGGCTGCTTTCGGTGGCGATGCAGATTCCATTACAATCGCTGGGGAATCGGCCGGTGCGGTGAACGTCTGCGCTCTGGTGAGCTCACCCCTTGCAAAGGGCCTTTTTCACCGCGCGATTATGCAAAGCGGCGGCTGCACAGCACGCGCTCTTGCCACCGCGCAGACGGCCGGTAGCCAGCTCGTCACCGCAGCCAAATGCGATGGCAAAGACCCTATCGCATGCATGCGCGCGCTAGCCCCCGATCTTGTCCTCAATGCGATTCCCACCAAAGTGGACGTGGCGGGTGCGGCGTCCGGATATGGTCCAGTCATCGATAGTTTCGCCCTTAAGGATGCGCCCCTTGCCGTCATCCGCGCGGGTGCCCATCATAAAGTACCGATGATTGTCGGTGCCAATGGCAGCGAAACGAGCCGCCTAGTGCCCGTAGCTCGCACGGCAACCGACGCGCAATATCAAGCTGCTGTGCGCGCTCTGTTTACCGCGCCGGGCATTGCCGATCGCGTGCTTTCGCAGTACCCGGCCGCTAGCTATTCGACCCCTTGGGAAGCATACGTGGCGCTTACCTCAGATGCGAAGTTCATTTGCGCCGCCCGCCGAACGCTGCATGCGCTCGCAGCCGGCAACTCGCCCTCTGCTTACCGGTATTTTTTCACCCATGCGCTCGACAACTCACCTCTACTCAAACCTTATGGGGCATGGCACGGAGTCGACGTGCTCTATCTCTTCGATAAACTGACGATAGCTGGATACGCGCCCGGCGACGGCGACCTTTTCTCGGCCGAGACCATCATGTCTTCTTGGGGGCGTTTCGCCCGGACCGGCGATCCAAGCGATGCAGAGACCCTTTGGCCCGTCTATGACAGTGCTACCGATCCCTATCTGCAGATAGATTCGCAGCTTTCGACTGGTATGGGTGTGCGCACGGTGCA
>JBGSTX010000303.1:0-15605 GCA_041736305.1 Oligoflexus sp.
AGATCAACTTCATCTCTTATTTCTCCTCGGGCTGTCTCTGAGCCGCGGCAGCTAGCTTGATCAGTTCGGCTTTCCGTTCCTTGATGTCGACTTCATCATTGATTTTAACGACGAGGTAGCGGAGGACGTTCTCATCGATGCGAAGCAAGCGCTCACATTCGGCGATATTGTCAGGAGTACTGGCGCAATCATAAAAAACATAGTGGCCGCGAAAGTTTTTACGGATTGGATAAGCTAAACGCTTAGAACCCCAATCGTCACGCTTGAGGAACTCTCCACCGCTACGCTTTAAGATTTCTTCGTAGTTGGTAAAAAGCTTCTGCTTGTCGGGTTCAGGCATGTCAGCCTTGGCTACGATCGTGAATTCATATTCCCTTAACAAGATAAAAACCTCCCTTATGGTTTGAGCAGCCGATCGACTAAGCAATCAGCAAGGAAGCTCGACAGCATGAAGACCTCTGGCGGTCTTCACTGAGAACTTTGTTGAAAAATACCCTGGAGTCTTAAGAGACTCTCGTCGACCATCGAACCTTGAATATCCGCTAGGTCTTGCGGGCTGAAATCTGTCAGAACCCAATCGATGACCCCAATTTGATTCGGGCCAGGCCGACCTACGCCGAGCTTGAGGCGTGCGAATTCTTCGGTTCCGAGTTCAGCCAGCAGACTACGGATACCATTATGGCCTCCATGCCCACCGCCCATGCGCGTCTTTACTTTCCCGAAGGGGACATCGATGTCATCGTGAAGAACGACAACGTCTTGAGTCTCGAGCTTAAAGAAGCGCAGTGCAGGTGCTACAGAACGCCCGCTGAGATTCATAAAAGTCTGCGGCTTGAGAAAGAGGCAATCTTGCCCTAAAACTGAAGCACGAGCCCACTCGGCTTCAAACTTCTTTCCAGCCCAAGTTCCCCCGACGCGGCTCAGAACCTGATCCACGACTAAAAAACCCGCGTTGTGTCGAGTTTTTTCGTACTTTTGTCCAGGGTTTCCTAAACCGACTAATAGCTTCAAGGGCGCGAACCTAAACTAAAAGATTCAGACGTAAACCAAATCGACATGCAAGGGTGCGCGCTTCACGTGATCGAGTTGCAATTCTTGAATTTTCACGCGCCGGGTTTCGCCATTGAAAGTCAGATTGAACTGCTTCTCTGTCTTCATGGCTTTGTGAAGCCACTTTGGATCGAACTCGAGAGCATGGCTTTGGCCCTTGTCGAGCAAAACACCAGGAATGCGTCCGCTTCTACGTAATTTGCGAGCTTGCTCTTTGCCGCGAGTCTGGCGCGGTGCAGCTTCGATCGTGATGAGTTCTTCAGACATCCGTCGGTCTCCTTTCGTCCACCCTTACATACAGCTCTAAGCCGCTACAACTACGGCATAATGGCTGCATGGGGTGCGCAGTCCAAGCTAGAGGATAGGGTTATATAGAGAAGTCCTGCTCGTGGCAAGCTTCTTGTCAGGCCTTGCGTGAAGGGACAAATCGAGACCTTGTTCTAAACAAAGAGGCTGCTGATTGATCCTGCAGTATGAATACGGCGGATTGCTTTCGCTAACAGCTCCGCAACACTCAGCTGTGTGATTTTAGAACAATCTCTCCCTGCGCGACTCAGCGGAATAGTGTCGGTTACTACCAGCTCTTTTAGAGCTGAGGACGCATTGATGCGGTCGATCGCCGGTCCGCTGAGCACGGCGTGCGTGATAGCAGCACAGACAGACTTTGCTCCTTTTTCAACTAGAGCTTCCGCAGCTTTACACAGAGAACCTGCGGTATCGCAAATATCGTCGATCAATAAGCAGTTCTTATCTTTCACATCCCCGATGACATGCATAACTTCACTCTCATTAGGACGGTCTCGACGCTTATCGACAATTGCCAGACCACAGTTGTAATACTTGGCCATAGCCCTTGCGCGTTCTGTGCCTCCTGCGTCTGGCGACACGACGAGCAACTCTTCACGCCCCTCGAAATAGGGGCCAAAAATCGGCTTGGAGAACAAATGATCGACAGGAATATTGAAGAAGCCCTGGATCGCCGAAGTATGGAGTTCCATGACTAACATGCGGTCAATCCCGGAGGCAGTATAAAGGTCGGCAACGAGTTTGGCAGTTATTGGGGTCCGCGGTGCGCTTTTTCTCTCTTGTCGGGCGTATCCAAAATAGGGACAGACCATAGTGATGCGTTTCGCCGAGGCGCGTCGACAAGCATCGATCATGATGAGGGATTCAATTATATGCTCATTGGCGGGTGCACATGTCGGCTGAATGATGAATACATCGCGACCGCGGACATTATCCTGAATTTCAACGCGGGTTTCTCCATCTGAAAAACGATCGACACGCGCTTCACCTAGATTGAGGTCGAGGTGTTCCGTAATTTTCCTCGCCAGTTCTCGATTTGCATTGCCGCTGAAGACTATCAGGTCGTTTTCCATTTGCTAGCCCTTTGCTCAAAGATGCACGCTTTGCTGCGCATAAACGCATATTATTACTAGTCGTGCAAGTGCATTTTCCGCCATCTCTGAGAGAGAGGCATAAGCTGGAATACTGTAGAGATATATGGAATAAGAAAATCTAGGGAAGGACACTCGAGGAAATCAAGGAATTTGTGGCTGGGGCGGTAGGATTCGAACCTACGAATGCTGGAATCAAAATCCAGAGTCTTACCACTTGACGACGCCCCAGTTTGCTTCGATGCGGCATCCCTTGATGGGTGCTAGATGTATCTTAGCTTCGCTTTCTGAGTCAAGAATAAACTCACGTTTTTTTTTGAGCTAACGTGCGGGCGGTAAATATCTATCCATCCGAAGATCGCGGAGCCAGCTCAGCCCAGTGTCAGCCTGCCATTCAAGGATCCACAGTCCACGCAACTCTTCACCAGGCTCGAGCAGCCTATCGCTTAAAGAGTCGACGACCCAGCGCTGAAAGCCCCGCCTCAGTTCTCTTCCCGCAAAAGAACTCTCTGCCGCTGAGGCTACCAACATAGCGACCAGGCCTTCTCCAAGCTCAAGACGCAGATCTTTATCCGCTAGCTGCCGGTTGAGATGCACGAGTTCTTTGTGAAGCATTTGTTTATATTGACGTTGGTCAAGCCCTTTAAAGCTCACCACTTCGTCGAGGCGGTTGACCAGCTCAGGCCTTAATAGGCCGCTCAATTCACCTCGTAGATAGCCGTCGCGCTCCTCTGGCTTTACCCCCTTCAAACCTATGAAAAAGTTGGAGGTCATTATAAAGAGGCAGCGTCGAAAGTCGGCAAGCCTGCCCTGACCGTCTGTCAGCCGACCCTCATCGAAAAGCTGGAGGAGAATATCGAGGACACGCGGGTGAGCCTTATCAATTTCATCGAGGAGGATAACCGAAAAGGGCTTGTGGCGAACAGCTTCCGTGAGGCGGCCGCCGTTTTCAAAGCCAGCATAGCCGGGCGGCGCCCCTATGAGTGCTGCAACCTGATGGGCTTCCATAAATTCTGACATGTCGATGCGAATCATATGGGAGCTTTGCTGGAAGAGAAGCTCGGCCAGAGCTTTTGCCGTTTCTGTTTTTCCTACCCCGGTTGGACCCAGAAAGAGAAAGACACCCAGTGGGCGCTGAGGGTCGGAAAGACCTACCCGGGAGCGGCGGACCGCCCGCGCCACGACTTGCATGGCTTCGTCCTGCCCAAATACGCGCTCTCCCAGCGCTCTTTCTAGATGACGCAAACGATCTTTTTCATCTTGAAGTATATGCCCGACAGGCACTCCGGTCCAATTTTCAAGGACTCGAGCAATGTCTTGGCGCTCAACTCTCTGCGAAAGAAAAGTCTTGTTAGCCGACTGCATATTTTTTTGAAGGCTACTGAGCTGCTCGCGCAGCTTGGGTAGCTCACTGTATTGCAGCCGTGCCGCAAAATCAAAGTCGCCAGCACTCTTTGCCGTCTGAAAAATAGTTTCCATTTCTTCAAGCCTAAGTTCGAGTTCCTGCAGCTGATGGAGTTGCTCTCGATTCTGACGCCAACTCGCTTCAAGAACTTGGCTCTCGCTCGTCAGATGAGTAAGCTTAACCTTGACTTGGGCTAAGGCTTTGCTACTTGGATTTTGCTTCTCGAGGCTTTGCCTTTCGACTTTCAACTGAGCAATTTGGGTTTGCAGCGTTTCAAGCTCGATCGGCACGCTGTGAAGCTGCAACTTTAGATGAGCGGAAGCTTCGTCGACTAAATCAATCGCCTTGTCGGGCAGTTGACGCTGAGGAAGATAAAGTATTGAAAGATCGACAGCAGCCTGGAGGGCCTCGTCGGTGATGGGGACCCCATGGTGAATTTCATATTTAGCCTTTAGCCCACGAAGTATGGAGAGACTTGTTTCACGATCTGGCTCCGCCACCTGCACGGGCTGGAAGCGTCGCTCAAGAGCTGCGTCCTTCTCAAAGTAGCGGCGATACTCCTGTAGGGTAGTTGCCCCCACACAACGAAGGCCTCCACGAGCGAGCGCGGGCTTGAGGAGGTTCGCGGCATCGGCTCCCCCTTCTGCCTGGCCAGCGCCCAGAATAGTATGGATTTCGTCGATAAAGAGTATTACGCGCTCACCGAGGGATTCTATCGCTTTGACGAGTTGCTTGAGTCGCTCTTCAAATTCACCACGATATTTAGTGCCCGCTAACAAAGATCCTAAGTCTAAGGACAAAACACGGACACCTTTGAGGGTTTCGGGCACCCTTTCTTCTACGATCCGGAGTGCGATGCCTTCCACGATAGCAGTCTTACCTACGCCTGCTGCACCTAGTAAAATAGGATTATTCTTCTTCTTGCGCCCTAAAATCTCCAAAACGCGTCTAATTTCGCTATCTCTTCCGATCACAGGATCGATGCCGCCGCGACTGGCTAGCTCTGTGAAATCTACGGTAAAATCACGGAGGCAGCGATCGAGTTCCTGCTCGAGTTTACGCCCGTCCGAGCTAGATTTGTTGGGAGTCGGAACCGGAACATTTTTGGCTTTGCGGATTCCGCTACCAAAAATTCTTCCGCTTTTAGAGTTGGGAAGTACTTCAGCAGGCGCCGGATTCCAATTTTGGAAGTCCTCAGCCTGTTCATCCTGTACCTCCTGCAGCGCTTGACGCATGAGTTCAGAAAAATTGAGAAGGTGTTTCCAGAGGTCATCTACATCTATGAGACGATCCTGCACTTCGACTTCTACCGCTGACAAAGCTTGGTTCAGTCGGGGCCCAAAGGCTACACTGACCCGCCCGAACTTTTTTGGATAGCGCTGCAGGAAATCTTCCAGCGCTTTCTCAAGACGCCCATGCTGCTGGCTTTCGAGGCGATTCCAATCTTTGCGAAGTAGGGCGAGTGCCACATGTTCGATTTCAAAGTAGTCGTGGCCCAATCCCTTAGCGTAGCGAAGCCCTTGGTGAAGGGTAGCCTGGGCAGGATAGCTATAGAGTGAAACGTCCATACGAAGCCTTTCAGCTGAGCATGGTCGTCTTCGGTTGCTTTCGATAATTTCTTAAGAAATCCTACTGGTATTTCTACGAGCGACTAAGCTCGACATAGCGGATACGGAGGTCATGAAGAACGTCCTGAAGGAGCTTTTGCTCCTCGCCGGATAGGTTGCCCTTAGTCTTTGTCTCGAGCAAGTTCAAGATATCAATATTTTGTCGGGCAAGAGTCAGGTTCTTACCAAGATTTTCTGGACCTACTCCCATATAAGAAAGTGCGGCTGAGCAAAAACCCAGTACTAAGCCTGAGAAATCGACATCTCCTGTCTGCGCCTTATTTTC
The DNA here is from genome assembly GCA_041736305.1 of Oligoflexus sp. Classification (GTDB taxonomy): domain Bacteria; phylum Bdellovibrionota_B; class Oligoflexia; order Oligoflexales; family Oligoflexaceae; genus Oligoflexus. The sequence continues at coordinate 5,746 of JBGSTX010000303.1, forward strand.
CATAAGCCATCCTTTCGCACACCTTCTGAGAAAGCTTTGCAAAAAACTACTCTGCACCGCTGCGAAAGTAAAGTTTCAGTAGACTACTCCGCCAGCTAAAAGCGGAATTGACAATTTTCCAGAGGACAGGCAAACCTAAGATTCCTCTACGAACGTGGCGGGATTGGAGTCACCCAGCTTGTGCTTCGATAGTTTTGTTGAATATTTGGGGTTGTGGTGAAATTGGTAGACACACCGGTCTTAGAAGCCGGCGCCGCAAGGCATCGCAGTTCAAGTCTGCGCAGCCCCACCAGTCTTTAAAGTTGAATAATCAAATACTTTGCAAGCAGAACAGCGGGATGGCAAGCATTCTCAGTAGAAGTCATGCCAACTGAAATTTTGAAGTAAAATAATCTGCCAAGGACACTTCGATTCTATTTTTCTCATGTGTCACGCATGCAGCCGATAATTTGTGAGAAGGATTTCAAGCAAGTTTGTCGGTAGTTTTTTTGGATTTAGGTGAACGAGGCCCAAAGCAGTGCAACTGCTGCATCAGATCAGCGATCACCTCCGGACGTGCATCACGAGAGATTTCTTGCTCCATAGCGGTAGCCCAGTTAAATAGATCGGTAAATCCATAGTTACCAGCACTGCCCCTCATCGCATGCGCGCGCTCTTTTAGGAGCTTGAGGTTAGACTCCTGATAGGAGAGCTTCATAGTCGCGAGTTCACCCGCTAGGTTGCGTAAAAAATCGTTCCGTATGGCTCTCAACTCTGGATCTGATTGAATCATTTCGGCAACAAACTTATCCATAGGTCCAACACGCAAGCCAAAATCTGCTGGATCTAAGAGTTCTTCGAGCTCATTATTCATTAAAACACTCCCATCAAACCCTCAAGTTGACACACTTAAAACCAGCTCTTTCCATGTCTCTTATATCCTCTTCTTGACGAGGGTCAAGTGCTGGGCCTCTGAAGATCGGCATTTCGGGGATGAACACACTCTGGAGCGAGGATTATTGTAAGGAGTTTCTATGGCAGATCAACGAAAGTCTGCTCTTCTTATGATTTCACGGATACTCAGATTTCATTCTAGAAAAGTCGGCTCCTACGCTCATCATTAAAAAGTCTTTCTTACACATATGTTGAATCTTTATCTGCAGCCGATACTCCTGCATGTCATCACTCAAAAAGTTTGGGCAGCAAGCTTGATGTTTGCTTCGACTTCACGCATACTCAAAAACTCTGCGAAACAAACAACACAGCCAAAAAGATTGGGCAAATATCAAAGAAGTTATCCACAGCGGCTTGTGGATAAGTAATGCCCAAAAGTCTTCGCTACTTCTCGTAAGCCTACGTTATATCAGCCAAAAAAAAATCCACAGGAAACGATGCGTCCTGTGGATAAGTTCTTCTTGAATCGCGCGACCTTAGACTGCCAATGCCAATTTTACTTTGCTTACAACTTCGGTAAAAGCTGCTGGCTGGTTCATCGCCATATCGGCGAGAACGCTTCGGTCGAGGTCGATCTGAGCTTTTTTCAGACCATTGATAAACTCGGAATAGCGAAGGCCCGATGCTCTAACAGCAGCGTTGATTCGAACGATCCAAAGCTTACGGAATTCGCGCTTCTTTACCCGCCGATCACGGTAGGCATAAACCAGACTGCGGCGGATGACGTGAATCGAGTTCCGAAAGCGATTTTTACGAGATCCACGAAAGCCTTTGGCTAAGGCGAGAAGTTTTTTTCTGCGGCGTCTAGCTTTAAATCCGCGTTTGGCGCGTGCCATAAGTCAGTTCCTCTATAAGCGATGATCGAAACCAGCGTTTCGCGTCTGTTTAACGGTAGGGAAGGCATCTTAGAACAAGATGTCTGTCTGCATGTACTACGTAGGCCGCACTTTTCAGATTGTTCAAAAGATTGCGACTCTTCTTCGTCAAGATGTGCCGACGGTTTGCACGGCCGCGTTTGATCTTGCCCGAACTTAGCACAGTGAAACGCTTCGCTGCGGCTCGCTTGGTCTTCATCTTTGGCATGGTAGGTATTCCTTTTTTCGCACAACTTACACCAGCAGATCCGCACTGCTCGGATGGCTGACACAATCTCACGGGGGCTGATAAAGGATGAGGCCCTGGAGAGAATAGAGCCCAGTGTGTAACACTTCCAATAGGGGGGTGCAATCAAAATTTCGGCCTTCAGCCTCGCGGAGAGCCGGCTCAAAGCCGAGTCGATACAGGATCAAAGCTTAGAGTGGCCCTTGTTTGGCGCCGAAATGACAAATGCAATTTTTGCATCCTCAAAAAGCCTTGGGTGCTCGGATTCAAGTTGCTTCCATTGCTCCTTCGACACCGTTACCCTGCCTTCAGGGCCTAGCTCTGCTTCGAGCACTAGCGGCGATTTGCCCCTGAAATTTTTCAGCTCGACTGAGTTCTGATAGAACCATCGGCCCAACATGTTTTTACGGAAAGACGAGCGCGCAACGTTACCCACTGAATAAAGGGTTTCGCCAGTGCTCGAGACAATCTCCGGGACCAGCTGCGGACTTGTCGCAGATTTGATTTCAAGGACAACCGCCGTAGCCTCGGTAGGTTCGGACGTGGGATCTCCCAACTTGAATCCACCTTTACTGGCATTCGTCTCAAAAACCTTGCTCATCTGGCCTTCCAGGTCAACCCTTACGCGGCCATCAGCATAGTAGCTTGTGTTTACGACGTAAGCCTGCTTAGTGAGCTCATGCGCGACTTGAGAGGTCTGGTCGTCCTCCTCGCTGCCCACGCCAACTTTTTGACGCATCTTACCTACCTGGCCCAGAGCGTATTTGAGGCCGTCATCTATCGCAATTTTTTCAGCTACGTCAAATCCGCTTTCTCCTCCTCCAACCTGGGATTCACCAAAAAAGCGAACCCGCATCGCCGACCAGTTCAATTCAAAGCGTTCGTAGCTTTCGAGAACAGGTTGAGCGAAGCTTAAGGAACCACTCATCAGCCAGCCCCATACCAGCAGTTGGCTCGAAACTATAGCTTTCATCGGCGACTCCTTCCAATGCAGACAGGGAGAAATATGCTTCGGACTAAAGCAGACCTTCTAAAAATCTGACGATGGGAGCTGTTCCACAGATCACATTGCCAAGTTCAATGCTAAATTCAGAGCTGTTCGAAGCGGGATAGTTGCGGAGCAAACCACCAGCTTCCTCAACGAGAAGGACTCCCGCCGCGAGGTCCCAGGGCTTGATCCCTGACTCCCAGTAGCCATCGTAGATTCCTTCCGCTACTAGAGCGAGGTCAAGGGCTGCGGCTCCGTCTCGTCGAATACTCTGACAGGTGTTGGCGACAGACATGAAAAATTCTATGTCTTTCTTAAGCTTATCCCCACGATTATAAGCAAAACCGGTGACTAGAAAAGCGTCTTCAGGTGGTCTTGCTGGGACCACGCGCAAGGGCTTTTGATTTACCCATGCACCCTGACCTCGGGCACTGACGTAAGTCTTCTCCCGGGTTGGATCGTGGACGACACCGCTCATGACCTTCAGGGCTCCCTTAGGAGTGAATTCCGCCCGAGCGATCGATACGCAAAAAAATGGGTAACGGTTAGAAAAGTTTGTCGTCCCATCCAGCGGATCAATGATCCAGATCGAGGTTCCTGGGAGGCGCTCGGAAGATGAAAGGCCTGCTTCTTCGGAATATATTGTATCGGCTGGGAATTTGAGTTTAATTGCATCGATAATGATCTTTTCACTAGCCAGATCGGCGTCAGTAACCAAACTGCGATCGGCTTTGTGTCGGATCTGAACACCTTTAGCAAAGTGCCGCATCAATTCTGCGCCTGCCTGGCGGCTAATTTGATGAAGGAAAGTCATTTCTTTGGTATAGTTCTTGTCCATTGGGATAGAATCCTTGAGAATCGCCTTACGGATCGATTCCTGTTTCTGTATGATTATTATTGTGGCATGGTCGACGCAAAACCGCGAGCCCTTCGTTACTAGAGACCCCAAATCCAACCTAAGGTCCTGAGACGCGGGTTCTTTTTCCTTGGCGTCAGCCTGGAGATCTCTATACATTAAAACCCCGAGTGGCCACGAAAAGCGCCGCCGAGAAAGGAAAGTCCGTGGAAACCTTATCGACCCAAGTGATCGTCCTGATCGCTGCATTAGGACTAGCTATTGGTTACGCTATTTTTGCAAGCGTTCGACATATTCTTCCTAAACGTCTTCGCGCCTCCCATCAGCAGCAGCGAGATCTCGTCATTCAAAAAGCTATGCAGAGCAAAGAGCAGATCGTCGCTGAAGGAAAGAAGCGTGCTGAAGAACGACTCGTCCTGCTTCGCGAGGAACTCGAAGTAACTATCGAAGAAGAGCGCTTAGCAATAGAAGCGACTGAAGCCGATCTAGCTATGCAGGAACAATTTGCCCAGCACGAAGAAGAGCGCATTCAAAAGCTCGAAACTCAGATTCAGACACAGAGCACCAAAGTCGGCGACTTTCAAGAGTTGCTCGAACAGGCAAAGGGCAAAAATGAGTCGCTGATCCTCCAGGCACAGAAGCAGCTCGCCGCCATCGCTGACGTAGACAAGGACGGTGCCTGCCGCAGTATCTCGGAAAACTTAGTCCATGAACGACAGCTGGACAGCCAACGTCGGATCAAAGAACTGGTCGACGATCTTGAGAGCCATTCCAAGAAAGGCGCTGAACGAGTTTTGAGCCGCCTCTTATCTCGCTACCAGCCAACGTTTGTTTGGCCAAAGAGTGTTAATCACGTTGAGCTCTCGAGTCCACGTCTCTTCGATCTTTTGAGCGGAGAATCCCAAATCCTCGAAGATTTACGCCAGTTGACTGAAGGGGTTGAGATTACACTTACGGAAGCTACTCCAGAAGGCGCTCCTCCGGTCGTACGCCTTGGGGGTGGTTATGGAATTTACAAGGAAGCTGCCCGACTTACCCTCGAAGAGCTTTTGCCACGTGGTCCTACGCAGTGGGGACGACTCGATAAAGCTTATGCAAAACACAAGAAGACCATCGAGTTGCAAGCCCTCAAACTGGGACGACTCGCGATCAATGAATTGAAACTCGATAATATCCACGAGGAAATTCAGAAAATGGTAGGCGCGCTCAACTGGCGCACAAGCTACCGGCAAAACCAGTACCATCATTCGGTGGAAGTTGCTCGACTGGCAGGGATCCTGGCCGGAGAGATGGGGGTCGATCCAGATCTCGCCAAACGCTGCGGCCTCCTCCACGACATTGGTAAGGGCATAGACTATCGCATCGAAGGAAGCCATGCGGTAATCAGCGGCGATTACGCTGATCGTTACGGAGAACGGCGCATGATCTGTGATACTGTTATGTCTCACCATAATGACCTCGTCCTAGATACACCTTTAAGCTACATCTTGAAGTCGGCCGACACCCTTTCAGGAGCTCGACCTGGTGCTCGTATCAACCTCGAGGAAGGCTACCAAGAGCGCTTGGCCGCCATGGAAGAAGCTATCAAGAGCTTTCAAGGCATTCAGAAAGTGGCCATCATGAACGGTGGTCGCGAAGTTCATATAAGCGTTAATCACAAAAAAATCCGGGAAGAGGAATTGCAGGAATTTTGCGCAGCAATAGCTCGCAAAATCGAGCAGGACGTAGCTTTTCCTGGACAGATCAAAGTCCTCGTAATGCGACGGTTCGAGGCTTCCGCTGTCGCGTAAGGAGAGCGCCTTATGTTGTCGCCTCACAAACGCCCTCTCGGCGAAGTACAGGACAAGGTCTTTGTTTATCTTCGACTGCAGCGTTTCCAGGCGGCTGAAGATCTGCTCAAATCGGCGATGGAGGAGCATGGGCACTTAGCCAATCTCCTCAATCTCAAAGGAGTCTTGCATCATCGGCAGTCACAGTTCGCTCAGGCAATAGAATTTTTTGAGAAAGCTAAGGCCGCCAATCCAAATTTTATTGAAGCCTCGTTGAACATGGCTGTTACTCTCTCTGACTTGGGCTTCTACGATCAAGCGGAGAAGATCTATCACGAAGCAAATGCCCTGCTATACCAGGGAAATCGCTTACCCGATCTTGTGATGGGCCGTCTCGCCAACTATCATAATCAAACAGCAGAAGGCTACCAACAAGCAGGCTTATGGGAAGAGGCTGCCGCCGAATTTGGTAAGGCCCTCCAAGTCTACCCAAGAATGCCAGATATCCGTTTGCGTTTAGCCAAACTTTTTCTTCGTATGGGCTCCTTCCACCAAGCCCAGGAGCAGTTACACCTCCTCCTCGAGTCTGAGCAGAATCTCTGCGAATGCTTCAATCTCCTAGGCACCATTGCCTATCGTCAAGGCGATAACGAAGAAGCCTCACGCAATTGGCAAAAGGCACAAAATCACAATCCAAACGACAGAATCTCGCGTCATTACCTGAAGAGCCTACAGAGTCCTCTTGGTGCCAAAGGGCCCAGTAGTAAATAATTCTGTAGAAGTTCCGAAGGTAAGGGCAGGAGCCATTAACTGTGGAAAAAATTGCACCTACATTTCCGAAAGGCCTGAAAGGTCTGGTCGCCGACGACCACGATCTGATTAGGAAGAACATCGCAAAAATCCTGCGCAAGTTGGGCTTTTCGGAAGTCTTTGAATGTCATAATGGAAAAGACGCTAAGAACATCCTCGCATCAGAGGCCATAGATCTCGTAATCTGCGACATCGATCTCAATTTTATCTCAGGATTCGAGCTACTTGACCTCATTCGAGCCCGAGATACAGGTTCTGATGTACCCTTCATCATAGTTACGGGTGGCGCACACAAGGACGATATCGTTAAGGCAGCTGACAAGGGTGCTGCCGACTATATTGTGAAGCCTTTTCAGCCCGAAGAGATGGAAGTCAAGATTGACAAAGTTCTTCAGCAGTACCATGCACCCGGTCCGATCCTGGGACGTCTGCGGGCTGCTGAAAAGGAAGTCGAAGCAAGAAACTTCGAATCTGCCCTCTCGCTCATCAAAGAGGCTTTGCAGCTGAAAGACAGTCCTAGAGGACGCCACCTCGAAGCTGTGACCATGGTAAAGCAGAAGCGTCTACCAGAAGCGATTAGGAAGCTCGAAGACAACATCCGCAACTCGCCTAGCTATCTTAAAAACTATATTTCGCTGGCCAACTTGTACATCGACGAAAAGGACCATCGAAAGGCGATAGTAGCTTTGACTCAGGAACTTGAAATCAATCCTAAACAGCCCTTCCGTCAGATCAAACTGGCAAACATGCTTCTCAAAGAGGGCAATGTCGATCAGGGAATCGAACATTACCGGCAGGCTCTTCTAGAGAACAATAAGAATCCCGAAGCTCTTTACGGTATGGGAACAGCCTACGCTCTTGCAGAAAACATGGAAAAGTCGATTTATTACTTCAAGCGATATCGGCGCCATCACCCACGGGATAGCCGCCCTTTGCAAGCGATTGTCCAGTTTGCGAGGAAGGCAAAGAAAAATAGAGTCGCTGAAATTGCTCTTCTCGATGAGAGAAAAGCTCATCCCGACCGTTTAGATACTTATACGCTCTTAGCAAAATTTTATCAGGACGAGGGTCAGGATGAGAAAGCCCAGGAAGTCCTTGAAGCCGCGATTAAGAGAAAACCTGATTTTGCACCTGCCTATGTGCAGATGGCTTCGATGCATGCAAAGCAAGGTGATCTGAAGGCAGCTGTTAAAGTATATAAGCACTATGCCGCTGTTTCAAAAGATCCGAATGCACCGATTCTCCTCGCTAGGTTTTTCATCGAAATTGGCAAGCCTTCGCAGGCAATTTTTACGCTTCACCAGTGCATGGAGACAAACGCAGAACCAGCTAAGGCTTATCCTATCCTTCTGCATGCCACCTACCGCACCAAGCAATTAGGCAAAGCCTATTTCGTACGCGAAAGGCTGTTGCGGATTAGCCCAGAGGTTGAGCTTGGCTCTGCTTTCAATTCAATTGAAGACCTGATTCAAGAAAGACGGCGCCTCAAAGATAAAGACCAGGCTTCCTAGCGCTTTCTTCTCCTCTACTCCTGTGGCAATAATGAGTCCATGGGAGGGAAGTTGGAATATGCGTTTTTTATCAAATCAGGCGTCGGCCTATTTCAGCTGGCTTGAAGACCGTGGACTTAGCTCGCTGCCGCCGTCGATAAACCGAAATGAAAGCAGAAGTATAGCTTCGGGATCAATCCTTCAAGTCGAGGCCGCGAGACCTGCGGATCCGCCTACTCCCCCCTACCTTATTCTGAGCGACCGCCTCAATGAAGCCGAAGTAGATATGTCAAAAAGAATAGCTAATGCTCTTGCTTGGCAGCCTGGGGACTATAAAATTATTGCGGCAGATCCTCTCTCAGATGCTGAGAAAGACATATTAGCTGGGAGTGAAGTAGTGCTGGCGCTTGGACCAGGAGGGGCAAGGCATCTTGGAAGTTTAGGACTAAGCCAAGTACGCCTTCATGAACTCTTGCCTGGGAATAAGTCTGGGTCTTATCTTCTCTTGATACCGCACCCTGGGGCGATGTTGGCACAACCTCAACTTAAGCTAAAAGCTTGGGAAGCCATTCAGGATCTGAAAGCCCTGCTTGAAAAGACAAAGGCTACCCCTGGAGGGTAGCCTTTGTAGGCTCAATATCTTACTTATTATCTTCAAATTCAGCGTCGACCACATTTGGATCGCTCGACTTGTGGCCACCACTGCCTGGTCCTTGAGGGCCTCCTGCACCAGCAGCTCCTGCCCCTTGAGCACCAGCTTGCTTGTAGAGAGCTTCAGCTAGTCGATGAGATTTTGCTTCCAGTTGCTCACGGGCAGTCTTGAGTTCATCAGCATCATTAACATCAAGCTTAGATTTCGCCTGAGTCAGAGCTGATTCAACTTCTGAGCGGATGTCAGCTGGGATCTTATCTCCCGCTTCTTTTAAAGACTTCTCAGTCGTAAAGATCAGATTATCCAAGGAGTTTCTATTTTCAACAGAATCGCGACGCTTCTTGTCCTCTTCCTTGTGAGCTTCGGCATCTTTCACCATACGGTCGATATCGCGATCATCGATTTTTGTAGCTGCCTCAACCCGAATACGCTGCTCTTTCCCTGTTCCTAGATCCTTAGCCGAAACCGAGAGGATGCCGTTTGCATCGATATCGAAAGCTACTTCGACCTGTGGTACGCCGCGAGGCGCGGGCGGCAAATCAGTCAGGGTGAAACGCGCCAGCTGGCGATTGTCGCCGGCCATGTCCCTTTCGCCCTGAAGAACATTGATTTCAACAGAAGTCTGGCTATCAGCTGCCGTCGAAAAAACCTGGCTCTTCTTAGTTGGGATAGTCGTATTGCGTTCGATAAGTTTGGTCATGACGCCACCCAAAGTCTCGATACCAAGAGTAAGGGGAGTCACATCGAGAAGCAGCACGTCTTTAACGTCGCCGGCCAAGACACCGCCTTGCACAGCTGCACCAATGGCTACTACTTCGTCCGGGTTAACGGTTCTATTGGGCTCACGTTTGAAGAAGTCTTTAACTTTTTGTTGTACCAGTGGGATTCGAGTCGATCCCCCCACCAGAAGCACTTCCTGAACTTCATCGACATTCAACTTGGAGTCCTTGAGAACCTGACGGCAAGGCTCCAAAGTTCTTTCTATGATTTGACTGATAAGCTGCTCAAATTTAGCTCGCGTCAGAGACACGTTCAAGTGCTTAGGACCGCTCTGATCTGCTGTCAAAAACGGTAGATTGATATCTGTCTGTTGCGCGGAGGACAGTTCGATCTTAGCTTTCTCGGCCGCCTCTTTTAGGCGCTGCATCGCCATTGGATCGCCTTTGACGTCCACACCGGTTTCCGACTTGAAGCCTTCCACAAGCCACTTGATGAGGATCTCGTCGATGTTGTCACCACCGAGGTGGGTATCACCACCGGT
>JBGSTX010000025.1:0-65124 GCA_041736305.1 Oligoflexus sp.
GCGTCAGCCCTCCGTATTACCGGTGGAACCCAAGGCGCAGCAAGTGGTTGGAACTGGGGTTGGGGCGACTGCTTTAAGGGTGAATTCCAAAGTCAGTACACCGCTTATGACGGAAAGACCTACTCGGCGACTTTCAAAATTGATGGCCCATCGAGCTCTTACAATTCGACCGGCGGATTTATCGGCCAACTGTCTAATCTGAAACGCAGTGGAAGGATTCTGAGCGGTAACTGGGAAACGGGCAGTAACAAAGGTTATATCGAATTTAAGATCGAAGATTTCAGCACTGGTGCCTTCAGAGGGGAGTGGGGCGAACTCGATGGCTCTAACAATCGTTACAAAAAAGGCGACTGGTGGGGTCGTCTAGTAGCCCCTACGACTGCCACCGCGGGATTAAGTCTCTCGACTTCCTGGCAAGGTGCTAACAAGGTCCTAACGAGCATGCCCAATGGAGATGCTCTTCTGCAAGCCGATGGCTTTGCAGGCAGAAGCAGACAGCGCTGGGCCCTAGAGTCGGCTGGTGGGCAATACGTCAAAATTAAAAACCTCGAGACAGGTCGCTGCCTTGACATCAACGCGGATAATTTCCAGCCGCGTGAAGGCGACTGCAGCATGAACTACGGTGGCCAGTATTGGTCGAGGACCTACTTCAATGGCACTCCTTACATGAGCCTGCGCAACAAGTTCGGTGGCGACGGTCGCTGCCTCGATGTGATCAACGACGGCAGCAACAATCGTCTGCAACTGACTGAGTGCCGCAAAGTAAGCGGTCAAATGTGGCGGGCTGAAGGTTGAGGTTCGACCTCTAAGCTTCCCATACTTTCATCCCATCTAACCGCAATATTTTAGCTGGAATCGTCTCTAAAAGGTGACCTGCGCGCTATACCGAATCTGGAAGGAAAGCTTCATGAGACATCTATTGAGTTTAAGTGCCACGATATTGGGTACCTTGATCCTGAGTTCCGCTGCTCACGCAGAAGGAGAAGCAGAAAGCGAAAGTACTACGCAGCTTGCGCAAATACTCAGCGTCCGATCTTGCAATGATGAGAACGCTAAGTTTGTGCTCGATAAAGACGGCAGCATGACTCTCGACTTTGAAGCGAAAAAGGCTACCCGAGACGATTTTTGCCAAACTATTGTTAAACTCAGCGTACCGGCTGGCTACTCTTTAAAACCTGGTCTTGAGGCCCGCTTACAGGTCGGCGGCCAACTCTACAAGACCTCGGATATTCTAGGTCTTTCCTTCAAAGTGCAGAGCGGTGAGAAGGTGAGTCGGATTTCTAAGACGGTCTCGCTCACCAACGAGAGTGGATCGGCAACCCCACTGAGCCTCGCCGCAGATCTGGAGCTGCCTGAGATCGGTCGCTGTGCGCGAGATCCTAAAGCTCAAGAGTACAATCTCTCCTTTGCGACGGCAGCTCGTATCATCCGAGCCGAAGGATCGACGGCAACAGGCAGTCTGGTGAAACTGGCTCTACCACCCTTAGTCCTCCAGCTCATCGACTGTGCCAAATAAATTAAATCGATTAAGAATTCACTCTAACGGAGATTTCAAAATGTTCTTCAAATCAATGCTTCTCCCGCTCTTTATGCTGAGCCAGCAGGCTTTTTCTTATTCCGTAACTGTCGAAAACAACCCTAAAGGCTTGGTCAAGCACCTCGAAATATATGGCTGCGGCGAAGACATTACCGCCCGCCTCGAAGCTGGTCCTGATGACCCAGTTTTGATCAACCGCTCCTTGGTGATAGATTTCGGTAATCTGTTTTTGGGTGGCGAAGACAAGCAGGCGCGACTTGCCTGTATCGTCGATGTCGACGTCCAGATCGGGGCTGGTTTGGTTTTCCGCATTAATGATGGTGCGGTACAAGGCTATGCGGAAGGCTCAGGACTATCTGGATCGATCGGCTTTGACTATGACCTTGCGGCAACTGGGGATCGGGCCTCAATCGATCGCGATTTCTTCGTTCAAAATGGCCTGGAAGATATTGGTGTTGTGGCAGCAGTCAAAAACCCAAGATTCACTCGCTGCTCGAATTCTCCCCAGGTCTTCCGACTCAGCGGATCGGTATTTCTCGATTACAAAGGGTCCAATGACCCAACAGCAGTCATTCGCATTACCGGTAGTCAGCAATCTAAACAATACGGCGTCGGCTGGAACTGGTCCTGCATGAAGTGCACTCCCTAGGTTACAATTTTGTAGTGCACTGCAATATTGAAGTTCGAATCTGCTCTACTAATAGAGAACCTGAACCCGAGATCTTAAAAGATCTTCCACTCACGATGCCGGAGAAAATAAATGTTCAAGACTATGCTCGCTCTGATCCCTGGAGTTCTTCTTGCTGGTAGCGCCCTAGCTTCCCCCTTCCAGATCACCAATGCCACGTCTCTAGGCCGTTGTTCCGCTGACCTTCGGATCGAGCCGACCGATGACGGTGCTTATCTTCTAGTCGCTGACTTCAACGATGTTTATGCAGCAGCCGAGAATCCAAGCAGCCGGGATTTCCAATACTGTACCCTCAAGTACGATATCAACCTCGCACCAAACTACGTAATTCGCCGCATCGATACTACTGTTGAAGGGTACTATTCTGTATCGCCAGGTAGCAAAGTTGTGGTCGGTGTTGAGAACCGGGCGGTTGGTTCTTCGCGTTCAGTCAATCAGCGCTATGTTTTCAATCAGCCGACCGATAACGGCAACCTCGAATATGTAGTCGGTAGCATCAATCGCTCCGATCTTCCTGGCAGTGCTCAGGTTCCTGGTGGGACTGTCCAATTGAACACGAAATACACCGTCGAAGCTGTTCAAGGCAACGCTCCTGGTGGAACTGATGTTCGCCTTACCACGGCTACAGCTGGCGGAAGTTCTTACCCTATCTGCAAGATCTACGTTCAACAGCAATAATCCCTTGTTAACAGCCGCGCTTAGACTCAGGGAGCCTTGGGCTCCCTTTCTTGTAAGATCCTCTTGTGGAAGCTCATTATGCTTAAGTGCTCTCGTTTAAATGTTTTGATTTTTACAGGGCTGCTCAGTGGATGCGGCCTGGCCTCGGGACCTTCTGTTTCTGGTCTCGACGAAGCATGGAATGCAGCCAACGATCCTGGTAATTTTGTTTCAGCAGCCGAGAATGCATTAAATGCTCTTCCTCAATCAGGGAAAGCAAATGGCCCCGCCTGGAGCGGTGACTACTGGCCTACTTACCGCGGTGGTATCGCCCAGCGCTGGCAGGCCGCTGAGCTCGAAGCTAAAGCTGGATATGATATCTTAGACGCGGCAGCGTTGCGGGGACGGGATCTCAGCGGCTTATCCCCTGCTGAGAAGTATGATATCTACGCTGGAGACTATTCTTTTACTCTGACCAAACTCGAGCGATCGAGAACAGCTGTGCTCGCCACTATTCCTAATCGGCCTGAATATAATGGATCGACTATTCCTACCTGGCGAGGACTCTGCCATGGTTGGGCTCCAGCCTCTGTGGCCCACGCCGAGCCAAAGCCGGTCAAGCTGAAGAATCGTGATGGAATCGAGGTCTCATTCGGATCAGCTGATATCAAAGCTCTCCTGACCTATGTCTATCACGAGGGGCAAGGATCAGAATCGCAACTTATCGGCTCGCGTTGTGAAGTGAACCTAGCTAGTCTTCGTTCGCAGCTGAATCAGGGGCTCATCTCTCGCGAGCAATATGATAGAGAAGTAGAATCAGCGAACTGCCGCGATACCAATGCTGGGTCTTTCCACCTGGCTCTCGCGAATGAAATCGGGCGGAAGAAAAAATCCTTCATTGCGGATGTGACCCGCGATCAGGAGGTCTGGAATCAAGCGGTCGTCGCCTATGATAGTAAGTTCGAGACTGTCCTTAAGCAAGCATCAGCGGGAGCCGCACCCGGCACCGCCTATGAAGTCGAAGTTACGACGAACATGCGCTATATCATCGAAATCGATTCGAGCTGGCAGGCAAATGGTAATGAGGGGATCTATAGGACGGCTAGCTACCGCTATCGCCTCGAACTTGATGCGGGTCAACGCATCATTGGTGGAACTTGGTTGAGTGAAATGCGACCTGATTTTCTCTGGCGCGTGAGCCGCCCTCAGGTCTCCTCGCGTCTAAGATTTCTCCCCGAGCTTTTTCAAGCTTCGACCGGACGCCCTCTGAGTGCGGATGAGAGCAATGGAGGTGGTTCACAGCCTATGCCTTCACCTTCTCCTGCACCCCCAACTGTTCCACCCGTTGTCAGACCGCCGGTTATTACTCCTCCAACTATCCCACCGGTCGTGACGCCCCCGACTAGCCCTAGTCCTGGCCGTCTGACCCAACCTGTCCATCGGCCTCAACCCAGCCATCGCAACTAAGTGAAGGGGGACTCGGAGACGAGTCCCTACTTTCGCTCGGCTCAGAGAGCTCGCATCACGTCTTCCGAGAAGCGCTGCATCTCTTCAAGCTGTGGGCTGCTTTGCAGGAGGAAAAGATCGATTCCAGCATCAGCAAACTCGCCGATCCGATCAATGACTTCTGCGGGAGTTCCTAGCAGACCCGACTTCAAACCTCGGTTCGAGACGGAATAATCTTCCAGACTCACTTTCTGATCCAGTTGCGAATTCTGCACAAAATCCCGGTAATTCTCATAGGCACTCGAACCTGGCGACACATCGGTAATGCGGGCAATCTCACGGTCCACCTCGGCTTTGGAGCTGCGGACTATCGTATAGGCTGCGACTCCAAACTGCATCGGGTCTTTGCCAAAGCTTTCTCGTCGACGCTTCATGTCTTCAATCTTAGCTCGGAGTCGCTCAGGAGGATCTCCGTGCATGACATAAACGTCAGCGTAGCGCGCGATCATATTTTTTGCTGCTTCTGACTCCCCTCCGGCGTAGATAGGAGGGCTAGGCTTCTGTAGAGGCTTGGGCTCGACGACTAGATCTTCAAGATCGTAGTATCGGCCCTTGAAACTCACCTGGGGCTCGTTCCAGGCTGCTTGCAAAACTTGCAGCCACTCACTTGTGCGCGCATAGCGGTCGTCGTGCATATCGAAGGGAATTCCAAAGCGTCTGGCCTCGTCTTTCCACCAAGAGGAGACGACATTGAGGGAAAGACGCCCCCCGGATATTTGATCAATCTGTGCGACCTGTTTAGAAAAGGGCCCAGGAGCGTGATAGGTCGGCCGTACAGCAACCAGTAACTCGAGACGCTTCGTCACAGCTGCAAGCGCTGCTGCTGTGCTCCAGGCGTCGAGGGAAGGAGCTTTAATCCCCTTGATGTCGTTTAGCATCAGTTCGGCGATGAGGGTGAGATCGTAGCCCCAGTCCTCCGCGAGGAGGCTCAGGCGTTTTACAGCTTCCCAACTGGCTGCAGGTCCCTCATCCTGCACGTTTCGTAGCCAGCCGCCAAAGACGGGCAACCAGAATCCGTACTTCATACGCGACTCGATTCTCTTGCCCGGAATTCCAGGTAATCGCAGAGCTTATGAAAGGGATCGAAGCCGACCACGTTCACTGCATCGGCAACGAAGTTCGAGAGAGCGTTGATGTCGTAGATGTAGGCCTGCCCGTCGCGATCGTCGACGAGATACTCTATTCCACCAACGTCGAGCTTGATGCTGCGAGCTATCTTCAAAGCCGCTTCAATGAGTGCAGGAGGGGGATCAGCTTTCTCGACCCTTAGACCTCTTTTCGGTGCATCGATAGCACAGGCGCCGCGAACCAGTTCTCTTCCATCAGAAGTTTGGCAAGCATCGGCAGGGCAAAGATCGAAGCTACCAGCGGGAGGATAAACCTTGATAGCGTAGAGGTACTCTCCGCCCAAAACTTCGATACGGACGATGTGGCCATCGCGTGGAAGTGCATATTCCTGTACCAGTGCCGAGCCATCAATGCCCATCGGTACGCTGCCTTCTTCCACGGCGGCCTTGAGCTCGGATGCATCGTTGTAACGAACGATGCCGGCACCACTCCCGCCAATATTGGCTTTTACGACAAGAGGATAGCGAAGGCTTTCGGCAGCTGCCAAAGCGCGGGAAGGGTTATTAATGGCTACTGATTTTGGATAGGCCAAAGCTAACTTCTGCAGGAGCTGTAGCTGCCGAATTTTGGATATTTCAAAGGCGTATACCTCAGAGCCATTGACCACAGGGATACCTTGATCCTCTAGCTGCCTAAGCCATTCTAAGGTAAAAAACGTAGTATTGCCGCGTCCGCGCAAAAAGGCCGAAGGGCTGGCACGATTGAATACCAGGCTGTAGGCGGGCGCTTCTTCAGCTAGAGCAAAGCTATGTTCGCTGGCCGAGACCTTGACATAGGGTAATTGGCGACGATCCAACTCCGCGAAAAGAGGCTTGAACCAGTCGGGGTGCTCATAAAAAATGGCTATGGGTTTCATCGAAGGAGCCTTTCTTTTCATCGATCCAAAAAGGAGCTATAGCAGGCGATTTGCGGCCTGTCCAATTAGTTCAAATTTAGTGAATCGGGCGGATGAAGCCCACTGCGTGGAACCTGCGAGGATGAGTCGAAGCCCTGTCTAGGGGGACGGGTATACGAGGCAGTCGTTAGAGTGCCTCTAAGGAGAAAGCGGCCCCTTAATAGGCTAGGGATTTCAGCTGTTCGATCTTGGCCTTTTCATCGTCGGGAAGGTTGGTGCCTGAGCTGCCCGTATAAGAGAAGAGGATGTTTTCTTGGAACTGAGCGAAGGCCTTCCTCGCGAGCGCTGTCTTAGGTTGGAGACGAATAGCTTCTTCAAAATAGGCATTCGGCTCGTCAGCGAAGAGGGGAGATCCGATACCTAGCTCGGCAATACCGAGGTGGTAGTAAGCGTCAGCCTTTTCGGGTGCTGGGACTTCTTTGGACTGGACTACTTCGTGAAGTAACTTCGAGGCGAAAATATAGTGGATGAGGCCGACTCGATCGCGAGGATATTCCATACTGACGAGGGCCTTTTTCATGTGATTCTTCGCTTGGGAGAGGGAACTGCCTTTGGGTTTCTGTGCTTGATCAGCTTTGAGAGCCGAGACCCAAGCAGTCAGATCTTTTTTAACGAGTTCAGGGTAGGCATCGAGCTTCATCGACTGCAGCGTCTTGAGAACCGAGGCGGCATCGCCTCTGACCCTAATATTGATGACCAGGTACTCGATGAGAGGATCAAAATTGATCAATTCGTCGGCGGAGAGTTCGTTCGACAGAAATAGTTTTTCATACTGCTTAGATGCTGCTTCGAACTGCCTTGAGAGAGCTAGAAAGCGGGCTTGGGAGAGAGGATCGAATTCATTCCACTTTAGATCCTTATTGAAGTCGACCACGAAGCGCGAATCTTCGGTGCTACTGCGGCTCGTATGACAGCTGAAGCAGGTGTTGACGACGTCGGATAGAAAAAAGCGGGTCTGTGACGTGTTTCCATCCTTGAATTGCTTATAGGCTTTCATCGTGCTTTTCGAGAGTTCAGCCGCGAGGACTTGATGCCCTTTGTCGCTTCTGCCGGCAATACCTTGGATTGCATGGGCATGCTCTGCAAGGTTCTTAAACTGTGGCTCTAGAGTTTCGCGTTCCTTAGGGCTCAGACTATCACTGCCTTTGAGCAGGACTCCCATGACTTTAATCAGCGAGCCGTAGACGGCCTGCATATGAGGTTTGAATTCAGCATACTGATCTTTGGGAACATCAAAGGCCGAAGCACTTGTGCAGACGAAAAGGATCAGCGAAATGCGCAGCAATCTCATATATCCTGCCCCTAAAATTTGCAATTTGGTCTTAGTTTAGACCATAGCAAACGGTGTGCCAAGAATAAGTGAGCTTTTTGCGGTCTGGAGTAGCGAAAAAACGGCAATTGCTGTGGAAGGACGTAGAATTTGCCGCTGGCCTGCTGCAAATGACGCAATCTATGCTCATGAAAAAGGCTTCAGCAGGTCACGACGCGGCTTTGATCCTATTGATAGAGCTTTACTCAGGAGTAAGCAGAACATATTCCAGGTAAGACTTAATATTTTCAGCCGCAGGAGCTTGCGGCACTAGATACTCGTCTACCAGAGCTGTCATATGGGAAACGACCTCGTTGTACTCACTATCGTTTCTCTTGAGCTGCCGCTCTAGTGGAGGCGTTCGATACTTCGAAATTGTTTCTCTAATTACCAGTGAATCCAGATTCAAGGAATAAGTGTCGGAGCTCATCCGGCGGTTCACGGCAATCTGCAGATCTCGGTTTTCGATGCTAGCTTCCACCCGGAAGAGTGGTCCCGACGGGATGTAGATCAAAGCTTCTTTACTTAAATCAGCGAGCATTTTCTGCTCAAGCAGCTGAAACTGGTCGCTGCTGACCTCAGCTGAAAGGGTCGCTCGCTCAGAAGCTTGAGAACGTTCTGCACTTTCGTTGGCCTGGAGCACAAAAGCGCCGCTTGTTGAGCAAAGACCTATAAGAGAAATCTTGCCAATGCAGCGAAGAATTGAGGAGCCGGTCGGTTTTGGAAAGCTGGGGATAAATTTTTGCATGGGTTCCACCAAGTGCTCGTCCTATAAATCGGTGCTTCAATCGAAACACACTCAACTACCGTTCAAAGAATACCTACGCAAGGAATAAAGCACATCCGGAATTTCTCCTGTTTGTAGCAAACGAGAGGCAGTTTTGTCTCTTTTTTCCTACGAAAGTGCAAGTTAATCAGGACCGAAAAATCAGCTCCTAAACACGCCTGTATGGCTGGTTTTATTGACCGAGAAATCGTTGCAAATTCAGCGAATATCTATGGGAAAACTTCAGCCAGAATGAGAATGAAACATGAGGTCTAGCACAAGCTTATCAGTAATTGTTTTCGAGGCTTATTGCCCAGAATTAAATTGAGGGTGAGTCATTAGTTGTGATCATAGCCTCATTCAGCCTCAAACTTACATTTTGCGCTACTTCAAGAGTAACGGAGGCTCCCTGGCAGAAGCTAATCATAGGGACGGTATGGCCGCAGTCGAAGTTACTTACAATTGGAAAAGTATACGCAGCGCAAATTTCCTCGAGAACGCTTTCATAAGCTTCATAAGCTAAGTCCTTTTCCGGGAATTCAATCTTGCTGAAAATCAAGCCTTTGATCCCTTCAAAGACTCCTAGGAGCTTTAAGTGCATTAAGCGCCTTTCAAACATACTTAGGCTTACTTCCATATCTTCAATTAGAAGAATCGCCCCGTTCAAATCGGGAAAATAGGGAGTTCCAGCGATGGCGAGGACCGTCGAGAGGTTAACGCAAACCAGGGGAGCTGAAACGCGACCGTGTTTTAATCCTCGCCATCCTGGATTATTTGTATATATCTTCACACCTTCCTTCCATCGGCCTCTCGCATAATCTCGAAAGTGATTCGACCATTGGGGCGGTGCCTCTATCGCATAAGGTGCTCCGCCCGATAATAGTTGCCTAAAATAATGGAGAGTTGTCGGATCTGGTAGCGGCCATTCCCCAAACGAGGGAGTGAGAGCAGGACCATAGCATGTACTTAAGCCTGATTGAGTCATAATCGCCATATGGAGGCTGGTAACATCGCTATAGCCACAGATGAGTTTCCGGGATCTTCTGATGAGGTCGTAGTCCAGGTAGGGGAGGAGAGAGGAGGTGTTATGGCCGCCAATGTTGGCCATAACGATATCGATATTTTCGTCAGAAATGAGGCTCATAAATTCAGCAGCTCTGCTCTGACCCGACGCCGTTCTATGGTGCTGGATAGACTGAGACGCGGTAAGCTCCCCAAGCTTCACTTTAAAGCCCAAGCTTCGCAAGTTATCCACACCATGCATAAATTTGTCTCTAAGACCGACATGAGCCGGACTAGAAGGCGTGAAGATTCCAACTGTCAGTTGGCGCTGCTTTAATATTGGCTTTAAAAGGCTCTTCTGCAATTTTATGCCCTCTTAATGTAAGGATGGATTGTCGAGCTTCTGTCGCAGACCATCTTCAATGCTCTTAGCATGCTGAGAAAGCGTGTTAAGTAAAGGTCGTATCGCATCCACACTGCCCCCCTCATGTGCAGCCCGTTCTATTTCGGCAGCATCACCTGTAATGATCATATAACCAGCGGATCCACCTGATCCCTTTAATTGATGAGCCAGCCTTCTGATATCTTCAATTTTTCCGTTCTCCAGCAATTTACGCATCTGATTGACCCGATCTCCGATCTTGTTTACAAAAAAAATGACCGCGTCCCGCATATAGGGGTCATCCAGTAAAGGCGAAACTGGTATTGCACTTGCGTCTACCGTCTCTTCTGGCGCTTGAAAACGACTTTCTACTCTGCGGCTGGTTCTTCCATGCAGCGCAACGGCCTGAATAAGATTATCACGGCTCACAGGTTTGCTCAGATGATCGGTAAATCCAGCATCTAGGCATTGCTCGCGTTCACCTTTCATGGCATGTGCGGTAAGGGCGACGATAGGGCCTTGATAGCCTGCCTTCCGTAGAGCCTTGGTCGCATCGTAGCCGTTCATGAGAGGCATCTGAATGTCCATCAGAATCACATCGTAGCGATAAGCCTGACCCTTTCGGAGAGCTTCTTGCCCATTGCTCGCCAGTTCGACCTGCGCACCAGCGGATGAGAGAAATGCCATCATCATCTTTTGGTTGTCTTCGAAGTCCTCAACCAGGAGGACCTCAAGATCCTCCAAAGATCGACTCTCATCTTTAAATCGAACTTGCTCTGGAACATGTTTTCCGATATCTGCTCCGCGGATAAGATTTATACTGCTTAGATCACCGGCGCTGACCGTAATGCGAAAAAGGCTACCCCTGTCCACTTTGCTTTCGACGAGAGCGACGTCTCCATCCAGCAATCTTGCTAGTCGCCTAGACAGGCTAAGCCCAAGCCCAGTTCCCCCGAACTTTCGAGTAATAGACGAATCAGCTTGGCTGAAAGGTTCGAATATTTTCGTAAAGTTTTCGGATGTGAGGCCGCATCCGGTATCGCGTACATCGATCTGTAGACATTTCAGCTCGCGAGAACGAGTGTCAATGACGGGGCGAATCAAGACGTCAATACCACCGTGACTTGTGAACTTGACCGCGTTGCCGATGACATTGATCATGATTTGCCGGAGTCGGGTGCCGTCTGTCTCAATCGTCTCTGGAATAAGGCTCTCATCAAGAAGTTTTAAATAAAGTCCTTTCTGCGCAGCCTTGATCTCAAGAAGCGTAAGTGCATCATGAACAATGGGGACAAGACCTGTCCTTACCATTTCGACCTCCAGGCCTCCAGCTTCTATTTTAGAAAGGTCAAGGAGGTCGTTGATCAGCGCAATGAGGTTTTCCCCGTTGCGGAGGATAGCCGCCGCATAGCTCAGGCGATTAGCTTCTGTGACAGTCGGGGAGGAGAGTAGCTCAGCATGGCCCAAAATAACCCCGAGAGGAGTTCTTATCTCGTGGCTCATGTTGGCGAGGAAGATGCTCTTAGTCTGGCTAGCCTGTTCAGCCAGGTTCTTAGCTTTTTTTAACTCGACTTCGACTCTCTTCCGATCTGAGATGTCACGGACCGCTGCGACAGCCAATTTCTCTGAATCTGAAACCACGGGACTCAGACTAATCTCGGCATAGAAAGTTGTGCCGTCTTTCCTAAGGCCAAAGAGTTCACGTCCGCCGCCCATCCTCCGCGTTTCTCGGGAGGCCATAAACCCGAGGCGCATAAAACGATGACGATCGCGAGAGCTTTCAGGAACTAGCAATTCAATATCCTTGCCGATAAGCTCGTCATGCGCATAACCAAAGAGTGCGACAGTTTGCGAATTGGCATGCAAGATCTTACCGTTTTCGCTGATTATGACAAGCCCGTCCGGAGCTGCCTCGAGCAGTCTTGCAAAACGTTCATCCGCCGCCTTTCGCGGGGTGATGTCTATATTGATGCCTACCGAACCTTCTATAGCTCCTTGCTTATCTCGGTAGACATGGGCTCGGGTTAAGACCCATCGATATTCACCAGATTTGTGGCGCAAGCGGTACTCAACTTCAAAGTCTGGAGTGGGGTTTCGGTTGAAGTTTTGGAACGCTTGAAGTGTCGCAGGGAGGTCGCTGGGGTGAACCCGAGAAGTCCATTCGTCAGGACTCGAGGTAATTTCGCTTTCTTCAAAGCCGAGTTGGCTTTTCCATAAGGGCGAGTAATAGGCGATCTGGAATTTCATGTCCCACTCCCAGAGAGCGAGATTGGCTCCTTGGAGAGCAACCGAAAGTCGCTCCTGGCTATTGCTGAGTGCTTTCTCTGTGGCGCTTAGTTTCTTGATCGTCTCTTCTAGGTTCCTATTCATCTCTTCTGACAGTCGACGCCGATTCGCCAGGGACTGAGTAACTGCCGTTACTCCCGCCAGCGCAAGTGCTATCAAGGATCCAGCCAGCAGTACCTGTTCTGGAAGAGTGGTTTTGTTTCGGGATAAGAACGCTTGCGTCGGAGCCACATCAACCCTCCAGCGCGAACCATAGAGATCGAACGTGACGGATTGGCCGAAAGTGGTAAGTGCAATATTCTGAAGCTGAAAAAGGGCTTCACCTTGGGCTTCTACAGTAAGCAGAAAATCACTGTTGTGCGTGACGGCTCCAAGCTCAGAAAGAACTTGGGATACTGAGAGACCAGCTTCGACGAAACCGTCCTGCTTTTGCCCGCTATAAATAGGTACAAAGAGAGCAACACCTCGACCGTCAGTCAGCAGATCGACAGGTGCGGAGGCGATAGTCGACCTCTCGCTTCTGGCTTGCTTGATTGCTGCCACGCGATGGGGTTCAAAAGCGATAGACCGCCCTTCCAGTATCGCACTCGGATCTGTCGATGCAGCCCAGCGAATATAAAGTGACTCATCGACCCAGGCGATCGTGCTAAATCCTCTGAGGTCTTTGAGAAGGAGATTTGCGTCAAACAACCATTGTTCTTTGGAAGGGCGCCCAAACCTCTCCCAGGTTCTCGCCATGCGCTCGAGAGCATTAACATTGGAGCGCAACGCAGTCTCCAGCTCCACCCGTATGGTATCAGTATGCGCTGCGATCAGACTGCGAACTTGTTCTGATTGGTTCATATAGAGAGCCATCCAAAGCCCGATGGTGGCAGTTTCAAAAACAGTAAATACAGGTATAGCTAACCAAGCAATACTGCTGACGCGCTGCGTGCCGTCAATAGACCACGCGATAAGGCCGAGGCCGCAGACTATAAATCCGCACGCTGCTTCGAGAGACATCCCCACTGATCCATTCCAATAGTAAGCTAATGTAGCGCCTGTAATGTGGCCTAAGAGCGTTAAGACCGCGATCGCGAAGACTAGGGAGCCGAGAGTTGCAACTGCTGTTGGAGTATAGCGAGCTTCTCGCCAGATTCCTACCACCATGGCGGCAAGTCCTAAGCAAAAAATACAGACCGCAGCGTTAAGCGATGCCTCCGCTCCATGCCGAGCAGCAAAAAAAATCCCAATTCCAAAGGCCGCCAAGAATCCTCCAAGAGGAATATTCAACCAGCGACGCTCGTAGTTCAAGAGGCCGAAGAAAGGGCAGAGGACGAAAAACGCGAAAGCCTCTACTTTCGAGAGTGTAGGGAGAGACAGAGGTAGGGGACTTATGGAGGCTAAAATCAGAGCTCTAGCGATAAAAGTCGTTAGGACGTAGAGGCAAGCGATAGTAAAACAAGTGATCGAAATATATCTTAGGAAGATGCGCAGCCACTTAGGATGTTCTTTTCGAGGACTCATATATTCTCCCTGGAATGAGAGTGCTATTTGCTAAGTTTGCCTGAGCTTCTAGCACTAGCTGACGCAAGATAGTGTGGTTTTTAACGCAGTTCGGCCCCATTTGAGTTTCAATTTTTGAATAACGCAAGAACTACGCCATTGGCTGTCCATAGGCGTAGCAAACTAAGGGCACACAATGACAACATATCCCAGCTCCCTCGAACCTCTCAGCCATGACTGGGAGGAAACACGTCTTCCATTCGCCCATCTGGTCCGATCTTTTGTCTCCGGTGATCCCGAAGGCGAGCGGATTCGCGTTCGTTATTACAAGACAGGGGAAGCGGACGTGTTGAGAGGCAAGATATGGTTCGGGCCTGGTGCAGAGGGACCTCCGGGTCACGTCCATGGGGGAGCGCAGGCGGCTGCTCTCGATGAGATTTGTGGTGGTGCGGTCTGGGTCCATGGTTATAAAGTCGTAGCTTTAAATCTGGAGACGGACTTTCTTAATTTCGTTCCGCTCCAGAAAGAATTCGTTCTCTACGGCGGCATCACTCGACGTGAAGGGCGAAAGATTTTTACCGAAGGACGTATAGAAGATCTGAACGGGCAGGTGCTAGCAAGAGGCCGGGTACTATTTCTCGAATTAAACGAGGAACAAGTCGCGAAATTCTCAGCTTTGAGCGGAGGACTGGGATTGTCGGCGGAGGTTCTACCTCCTAAGCGATAAGGCAAATATTAGCCAAAGAGGACATGTTCAAATCTCGATCCCAAAAAAACCAAGACATTTCGCATAGACCAGATAGACAAGAACCGTGATTCCCGCTGAAAGAAAGAACGCTAACCAAAAAGGAAGCTGTCTGCTCAACAATAGTGCAAAGGCCGGGAAGAAGGCCAGGGAAGGAGGTACAAGCCAGAACACACTCCATGATAGTGAGATCAATCGGCTCACGTCCTCGCTTTCATATCTTACCCAGATCAGTGTAAGTATCGAAGTAAACGGCAGCGCCAGGAGAACAGTGGCTACTGCCGATGATTTTTTCGAAAGTTCAGACGCGAGAGCTATAATGATGGCCGACGCGAGAACCTTGAGGGCAAAAAAACCATTCACTGCTAATTCCTCCTCGAAGAGACTTTCCGTGATCTAGACATCGTAGCCCAGCTCATCCATATGCGCTAATTTGACTTCTAGCATCCATACTGTGAAGCTACTATGCTACGAAGGTCTAAAACCTTGGTCGGAAAATGAGATATATACTCTCTTACATTTTTGCTGTCCTCATGCTGATACCATTTCAGCTGCTGAACTACGTGAATACCACTATTCATTTGGTCGATCACGATCGCAGCCAGGATATAGGCCTACATAGCGAGGACGATGAAGAAGAGCATAATCAACATCACCATTTTGATCGTGTTCCAAAATCCGAAGACCTATCTCATCGCCATGCACCGGATCAACCTTTCCACAACCATACCGTAGATATCTGGAGCTTCCTTTCTATGGCTGCTTTGAGCCGAGCGGCCGAGCCCGTGACATTTCCTTCATTTGTTTTCCTCGAAGCCCCTTTGTTTATAGTTGACGCGTCTATTTCTGCCCAGCTGTCTGGAAGCCTCTTTCGACCTCCCATCGCTTGATTCCTAAGGAAAAGATTTATTAGAATTGGCGCTAAGAAGTTTGGCGCACCCTTGCTATGCGCTCTTCCCTAGTTTACGGAGAAGTAGATGCTCAATGCCATTATTCGCTATTCCTTGAATCATCGCCTAACGATTCTAGGACTGCTGCTTGCTATATGTGCATACGGATTCACAGTAATAGGGAACTTACCCGTCGATGTTCTACCTAACCTGAACCGTCCGACCGTTGCCGTGATTGCAGAATCCCACGGACTAGCTCCAGAAGAGGTCGAATCGATCGTTACGGTCCCCATCGAAGCTGTTTTGAGCGGGGCACCTGGTGTACTACGGGTGCGATCTTCCAGCGGCATAGGCATAGCCATACTGCATGTGGAATTTGATTGGGGTACGGATATATTTCAAAATCGTCAGCTTGTCGCTGAGAGATTGCAACTCTTGCAGGGAAGGCTGCCTGAGGGGATCGTGCCCGTCATGGGTCCTGTAAGCTCTATCATGGGAGAAATTCAATTCGTCGGACTTACAGCCGCTGATGAGAGCACCACTGCCATGGAATTGAGGACGTTTGCCGATTGGACTCTTCGGCCTCAGCTGATGACTATACCTGGGATCAGCCAGGTAATCGTTATGGGAGGCCAGGTCAAGCAGTATCAGATACTGGTATCCAGCCAAGCTCTGCAAAAGCGTGGAATCTCTCTGGAAGAATTCAAAGAATCAATTCGCCACATCAGTGATAACACCACAGGTGGCTTTATCAATATTGGCGAGAAAGAGTATCTCATTCGCCCGCTCGGTCGGGTGGAGTCCATAGATGATATAAAAAATTCAGTGGTTGGCATGCACCTCGGACGAGCCGTCTACACTAAAGACGTGGCAGAAGTCCGCATCGGACCCAAACTCAAGCGCGGTGAAGGCAGTATAAACGGAAAACATTCTGTTATTCTTACCATCCAGAAACAACCCAATGCCAGCACCATCGATCTCACTGCAGAAATCGACAAAAAACTTGACGAGATGACACCGATAATTCCAAAAGGCATAAAGCTCGAAAAAAACCTTTTCCGCCAAGCTCGCTTCATTGAGACGGCCATCGATAACGTGGAAGATGCTTTGCGAGATGGCATCATTATGGTGGCGATTATTCTCTTCATGTTCCTACTGAATTTGCGAACCACAGCGATCACCCTCGTAGCGATACCTGTCTCATTGATTATGACAGCTATTATATTCCACCTACTTGGTTTAGGCGTTAACACGATGACCTTGGGTGGCTTAGCCGTTGCTATCGGCGAACTCGTAGATGACGCAATCGTCGATGTTGAAAACGTATTCCGCCGTTTGCGAGAAAATAAGCTGTCCGAGGCACCGGTGAATCCCCTTAAAGTTATTTATATGGCGACTACCGAGGTCAGAAACTCAATCGTAATCTCTACGGCCATTGTCTGTCTCGTGTTCCTGCCGCTCTTCTCCCTAGGTGGCATTGAAGGTCGACTCTTCGTACCGCTAGGAATTGCCTATATTATTTCCATCTTAGCTTCTCTGGCGATTTCGCTGACTATCACCCCGGTTCTTTGCTCTTATCTTCTTCCCCAGTCCAAGGCTATTGCCCATATTGAAGATGGATTATTTGTGCGGATGCTCAAACAAGCGGCCAGTCGAATCCTGGTCTTTACCATGCCAAAACCCTGGCTGGTTTTTGGATTTTCGCTAGCTCTCCTCGCCCTTGCCTTGAGCCTTATACCCAAAATGGGACGCAACTTTCTCCCAGATTTCAACGAAGGCACAGCTACGATTGGTGTGGCAGCTGCACCGGGTATCTCATTGGCAGCTTCCGATGCCCTTGGTTTTAAGATCGAAGAAGCCCTGCTCTCTGTTCCCGAGGTAGTGTCAACCGTAAGACGGACAGGCCGAGCTGAGATGGATGAGCATGCTGAGGGAGTTCACTGGCATGAGATCGATGTTGATTTCAAAGACGACGGCAGACCCCGGCCCCTAGTGCTAGAGGAAATTCGAGAAAAAATAGAAGCCACAGGTGACGTTTATGTGAACCTAGGACAGCCCATAGGACATCGACTCGATCATTTGCTTTCTGGAGTACGTGCTCAGATTGCCCTTAAAATTTTCGGCCCCGAACTCAGTGAGCTCCGACGACTAGGCGGCGAAACCTACAATCTGCTTGAGAAGATACCAGGAGTCGTCGATCTGCAGGTAGAGCCACTTGTCCTGATCCCACAGCTAAAAATTGCTGTGGATAGGGAAGAAGCTGGAAAGTTTGGAATCAGGTCAGGAAATCTGACGGAGGATCTGGAGATAGCATTGAACGGCGAGTCTGCAGGACAATTTATCGAAGGGCAAAGGACCCACGAAATATTTATGCGCCTTGATGATGAGTCACGATCGAGTCCTGAGAGCATCGGCTCGACTGTGATCAAGCGTCTCCCCAGCGGTCAGGGTGTCAAGCTCAATGATGTGACCCGAATCTACCAAGGAAGCGGACCGAATATGATCAATCGAGAGGATATGCAGCGCAGGATTGTCGTGTCCGCTAACACCCAAGGCCGTGACCTCGGCGCCATAGTCGAAGATATTGAGGAAAAAATCTCGACGGGTCTCAAGCTTCCGGCAGGCTATTTTACCAAACTTGGAGGTCAATTTGAGAGTCAACAGAAAGCCTCTAAAAGAATCTTAATGCTAGGGTTGCTCTCGATGCTTGGTATTTTTACGGTACTCTATCTTCATTTTCGCTCGTGGGTTCTCAGTTTGCAGGTGATGCTGAATATTCCACTGGCGTTGATTGGAAGTGTTGTAGCTATATATTTAACGGAACGGGTCCTGTCGGTCGCTACACTGATCGCTTTTATTACGCTCTGTGGTATCGCATCCAGAAACGGGATCCTAATGGTGAGCCACTATTTGCACCTCATGGCAGAAGAGGGTGAAAAATTTGGGAAAGCTATGATTTTAAGAGGGACTTTGGAACGATTAGTTCCCGTCCTGATGACGGCATCGACTGCCGCACTTGCCTTGATTCCTTTACTGCTGGCAGCTGGTGAACCGGGTAAGGAGATTCTCCATCCCGTTGCTGTCGTGATTGTGGGTGGACTTGTGTCATCGACCATCCTCGACTTGATCGTGACTCCGACGGCCTTTTACCTCTTCGGTGAAAAGGCCGCTGAGCAATATCTTCGCTTTAATGCCAACAAAGGAGCCCTCGTATGAAATTCAGAGCCCTTATTCTAGCAGCCAGTCTCGCTTCTAGCATCCCAGCCTTCGCCCATGATGAAGGTCATGGCCCTAAGCTGTCCGATAGTGGAAAATTCGGTGGCTTGGTTTCAGCTGTAGTCGAGAAAAAGGACGCCAAGCTCGGTCCAAAAGCGCCCTTGATCAACAAGGCGGAGCTGGTTCGTTCGCCAGAGGGTATGGTCCAGGTCTATATCTATGATGCTGAGATGAAGCCTATGGACGCCAGCGCTTGGAATAAGGAAGGGAAAGTAACTATGGCCACCGAAAAGAAGGGTAAGGTGCAATCTAAGGAATTCACCGTCACGCACGACGGTAAATCCTTTTCAGGAAAAATGCCTACCCCTATCGGCAAACCGTACAATCTCGATTTTGTTTTCAAGACCAAGGACAAGGAACTCCTGTCGGCGTTCGATAACTTAGACTAAGAATTAACTAAGGAAGCAGCGATGAACCCTTGGGCATCATTTCTCATAGCCGTCTCTATCCCGACATCACTCTTTGCCAAAGAGCGTGTAGTCCTGAAATACGATGAGCTTCCAAAACTCATCCAAAACAGCAGTCTAGATCTCAAGGCGGCCGGTCTTCTTATGGAAGCAACTTCAGCCAGACAAGGATCAGCAAGACGGGCGAGCTATCCCCGTTTAGATTTAGAATCCGGTCTACGGGGGGTCAGAGAGCTCGATGGCTCTGGGGATAACGCTCCTTTCTTCAAAGTCGAAGGAAGCGTGAATCTCTATCGAGGTGGACGTGATGCACTCATGGATAGCCTGCAAGAAAAAGAAACAGCGATCAGAAAGGAAGAAGCTCAGCTGGTGTTCAAGAACCAGCTCCTGCTCGCACGAGAAATTTTCGTCAAGCTGGCGTCAGTCCGGGCACTTAAAAAAGCGTGGACCGACGCCATGAAGGTCGTCGAAACGAAGAAGAAGTCATCTCGAATGAAATTCAACGCAGGACTTACGACCAAAACCGACCTGCTCGAATTCGAGCTTCATGAGTCGTCGCTCAAGAGGGAAAAGAGAAATCTCGATAAAGACGAGCATGAATTAAGCAATAAGATGCTGATTCTGCTCGGCCTGAGCGAGGATGTGGAAATTTCGCTCGATCGGGTATTTTCTCATCCCCCTGAGCCAAAGGAAGCTGC
Organism: Oligoflexus sp.; assembly: GCA_041736305.1. GTDB lineage: Bacteria > Bdellovibrionota_B > Oligoflexia > Oligoflexales > Oligoflexaceae > Oligoflexus. Next base: position 19,658 of record JBGSTX010000025.1, read on the forward strand.
CTACCGACTAGCTGCAGAAAGTCATCCTCTGGTCAGGAAGCTCGCCTTGCAGGCTGATCAGGCCCAGCTTATGGCCCGTTCAAAGCCATCCAGGTGGACACCGGAAATCAATTTTTTTGCGGCATATGAGCAGTTTCTAGAGGGCGACAGGGATGTCCCAGGAGCTTTGCCAAAACGAGATTTCACTGCAGGTCTAAGAGCCAGTATTCTGCTTGGCGATAATCTGAGCCTGAAAAACGAAGCCTTCGCCAAAGGCTTGGAAGCCTCAGCCTACGGACTACAGAAGCAGCAAAGTGCCAGACAAGTTGAAGCCCATCACCACGAGTTTTTACATGATATGCACGTCCTGCACGAGCTCATTCATGATTCTGAGAGCCAGTTGCAAAAAGCTGAGCGTTTCCTAAAGCTGACGAGCGAAGAATATGAGCGTGGGCTTAAGAACGGACCTGATGTGCTGGAAGCAAGTAGGACGCTTTACACAACGCAGGTGGAAAACATTCAGTTAATCTTTGATTACTATCTGGCCGAAGCCGGGATTTCCAGCTTAATCGCCGAATGAGTAACGATATCAACTCGACGCCGATTCATAAGATTTCAAGCCCTTCTGCCAAGCGAGACCTATGAGCAGCCAGACCAGCAATAGGCTCACACCAGCTCCCACTAAGCCCTTCCAATCGCCAGGGTCAAAGAGAAAGCGAACGGGAGCGCTGCCTACCAAGAGTATCGGCACTGCAAACGTGAAAAGGCGACGCCCAAAATCCTGGTAGATGAAATCGGGCCAGCGGGCTATCTGCTGCAACTGCATCCTGAGGAAGTTGATGCCAAAGGACTCGACGGTCCAGAACATGAGCATGCTGAAGAGGATTTCGATCGAAGTCAGGAGCAGAAGCGAAAGCAGGACCAGCAGAGGCAAGAGCAGCCAGGAGGCCCAGCTCAAATCTACCTGCCGCCCAAAATAGATCAAGCATCCCCAAGGTGTAAAAAAGTTGATTAGACTCGCAGGCCGGATTTGACGGGCAAATATTGAAAATAGAGTATTGAGAGGTCGCAGCAGAATGAAATCGAGTCGACCCGTGCGAAGATCAAAAGAGAAATCCCAAAAACTCTCGCTGACGAAGGTCATGTGCAGATGATCGACCGCCAGCATGAAAGCGATGAAGAACATAAATTGCGGCCGTCCCCAAGATCCTATGCGCGGAACATGGTCAAAGATGAAGTCGACCGAAGCGAGGAGACTGAAGTAGAAGATCTGATCCATCACGATCAGGAGGACAAAGTGCAGCCTGAAGGAAGTGGCTGCCGCAAAGCAGTTGCTGACGAACATAGAGTAGACCGCTAGATAGCGACGCAAAGTTCTCATCTTTTTACATCCCCGCTGCCGTGTAGAGGCGTATTCCGCGGATCCAGACCAGTCTGCAGATGAAAGAAGTGATGAGGAGCCAGCTTGAAACTATACCGAGGGCCTCAAGCAGGGATCCTGGATACTCTCCCATGAAGATCTTGATGGGAGCATAGGTCAAATACGGAAAGGGAGTCCACTTGAGAGCCGACACCAGCCAGGGAGGATAGATTTCAAGGGGTATGATGGCCCCGGATAGAAACTGAGAAATCGTCATAAACATCACGCGCAGTACCCAGGTTTCTTCAAGCCAAAATGCAGCTAAGCCTATGAGATAGCTGACCTGATACCAGAAAAATCCCATGAGTAGGGAGAAGAGGCTGCCACTGAGCAGAGTGGCCCACGACCACTGCTGCAAGAGACCCGACATTAACAGGACTACAAAGCTGAAAGCAGCCACCACACACTGGATACCTTGAAAAGCAATAAAGCTGGCAGTCTGGTAAGGCCAGAAGCCAAAAGGATAGATTAAGTAAGCCGAGATGCGGCCGAGACGGATATCTTCAGCCAGGTTCATGCTGTTGTAGCCCTGGACTAAAAAGCCAACTATAAGACCCCAGATTTGATAGTGCAGCATCTCCTTAAGACTATAGCCCTGAATACTAGTAATTCCCTCCAGGCTGTAGATCGCGGTCCAGAGGTTGTATTTGACGAAGAAAAAAACCAGCGTAGGGCCGATGACGAGCAGGAGAAAGTTGAGTTTATAGGCCAGGGTCTTACTCCAGGCAATCCGTATGGTCGCCCACCACTTTGCCCATTCACGCATGCTCAGACTCCCTTTGCAAAATCTTGGGATTTGCGAGCAAAGCGCTCATGACCCTTTCAATCGGCATTTTTTCCAGACTAAACTCGGTGACGGGATAGTCCTCTAAGACTTTGATCGCCAGCTCGCGCACCTTGTCTTCTGGGATGCGAAGGTCGACTCGGGTTCGACTCTCATTCCATTGGGGATCGAAACCTTCGCCAATCTTTTGCTCGCTTCCCAGAGGGTCTCGGAAGCCAATACTCAGCACCTTCTCTCGGCCCAAAATGTTCGCAAAGTCAGTGATTTTTCCGTCATAACGCTTCTCTCCGGCGAGCACCAGCACGATTCGCGAGCATAGGGCGTCTACATCGGCCATGTAATGCGAGGTGAGGATAACAGTGGTCTTGTTCTTCTGCTGATAGTCCGCGATGAAGTCGCGGATGTTGCGTTGAGCTACCAGATCGAGCCCGATGGTGGGTTCGTCGAGAAAGAGCACGGAGGGCTGATGCAGAAGGCAGGCCATCAGTTCCATCTTCATGCGCTCGCCCAAAGAGAGCTTGCGGACGTGCACCTTCAATAGAGGCTCTACTTCGAGGAGGCTACTCAGCTCATTTAGGCGTCGTTTAAAATCTGCATGGGGAATTTCGTAGTATTTCTGCAGAAGCAGGAAGGAGTCCATCGCGGGAATATCCCACCAAAGCTGCGATTTTTGACCCATGACCAGGGCAATTTTCTTGCGAAAACTTTGTTCGCGTTGAAAGGGGGTATGGCCGAAGACCTTGAGTTCGCCGTAGCTCGGTACGATGATACCCGTGAACATCTTCATCAAGGTGGTCTTGCCTGCACCATTCGGTCCCAAGAGGCCAATCATTTCGCCGGGCTCAATGCAGAGATCGAAGGCTTTGACGGCCGGCTTGATATCGTAGGATCGAGTGAAGAAAGTTTTGAGAGAACCCATCAGACCGGGCTCTTTCTTGAACTGCCGAAAGTCTTTGCCAAGTCCCCGACATTCTATCATTCGTATCCGCCTTTTCTATTGGAATGGAAGGAGACAACGACTCTAACTATGCTGACTTCTTCGCATAGGCGCATCAAAAAGCGATGGGGGCACCCAGCTAGGGATGCCTTCTCTCAGGTCGCCAATGATTGATGTTTTACAACGAATGAGCTAAGAAGAAAATCCATTCTTCTTAGCTTATTTCAGATAAGAGGTTCAACAAGTAGGCCTTAGTGTGAGCTGGAAATGAGTTTGTCTAAGGTAAAAGGCAGATCCCGCAGGCGCGTGCCTGTGGCATGAAAAATTGCGTTCCCTACCGCCGCAGAGACTCCGACGATTCCAATCTCGCCTAGGCCTTTGATGCCAAGAGGATTGACGATCTCGTCGTGCTCTTCGACGAAAATGACGTCGATGTCCTTAATATCAGCCTGTACAGGGATATGATACTCGGCAAAGTCATGGTTCATAAATCTCCCGATTTTATGATCCAGGTATGATTCCTCGTGCAAAGCCTGACTGATACCCCAAACCACGCCCCCCAGGATTTGACTCCGGGCTGTCAGAGGATTAATGATCCTTCCTGCAGCCACGGCGCTTACCACGCGAGAAACTTCAACGGTTCCAAAGTCCTCATCCACTTTCACCTCGACAAAAAAAGCCGAGTGCGTGGCGCGTTCATGGCTCTCCTGCTTCGGAACATCGGGCATAGCTTTGAGCTCTTCCTGCAGGGACCCAACACCGGAATAGCTTAGAACCGAAGCGATCGAGAGCATCTGCGCGGGATTGGATTTCCGGTGCAAAAAGCCGTCAGCGAATTCCACGTCTTCATAGCTCTGTTCAGCAAAAGGGGAGCCTTCCATTTTTTTCGCCATTGCGAAGACCTTGTGGCGAATTTTCTCACAGACCTTCATCACGGCCGTGCCAACTGAGGAAGCGGTAAAAGATCCTCCAGAAAGAGGGGCTTCTGCCAGTGAGCTGTCTCCGAGCTTAAAGCTGACGGCATCGAGCGGCAAACCCAGAGTTGCAGCAGCGATTTGCGTCATGATCGTGTAAGTTCCCGTGCCGAAATCTGAGGTTGCACTGCTCACCACGAGCCGACCATCTCCATAGAGAATTGCTTCAGCGCTGGCCGGTCTCTGATAGGCCTCCCAAACTCCTGTCGCCATACCCCAACCGATAAGCTTGCGACCTTCGCGCATAGAACGCGCTTCCTTTTTACGTGCCTGCCAGCCGAAACGCGCCGCTGCCTGCTCGTAGCAAGCGAGTAGTTCCTTGCTGGAGAAAGGCTTATTTTTCAGGGGATGCTGCGTGGTGAAGTTCTTTATGCGGAATGCCAAGGGGTCAATTCCTGAGGCGACAGCCAGCTCATCGATTGCCGTTTCCAAGGCATAGACGCCACTAGTCGCCCCCGGTGCCCGCATATCCAGGGGAGTATAGGTATCAAGGCGAGCGATTTTATGATCGAGCCTGATGTTGTCACATGCGTAGGTCATGCCGGACCAGCCGACGATTTGTTCGACATAATCTTCGAAATGCGATGTTTCCGAAATCGCCTCATGGGTGATTGCCTGGAGATTTCCTGCTTCGTCGGCAGCCATCTGGAGCTTCTGCAGACTGCGAGGTCGGTGTCCAAAGCTGAACATCTGCTGCCGCGAGAGCATAACGCGCACGGAGGACTGCAAATCGAGTGAGGCCATGACTGCGAGGAAGAGCTGGTATTGCGGGCGCAGACCAGAACCAAAGGCCCCACCGACAAAGGGCGAGAGGATGCGGACTTGATCCTTTTTGAGATTGAAGACATTGCATACATAGGTTTGACAGTTGAGGACACCCTGGGTCTTGTCGTAGATCGTCAGATGACCGTCATGGCTCCTGATTACCGTAGAAGCATGAGGCTCCATGGGGTTGTGATGCTGAATAGCTGTGCTGTAACGAGCCTCAATCTTATGCGGGGCTGCAGCATACGCCTCTTCTGGGTTCCCTTTGGGCTTGGGCGGCGGCTCGTAGCCTGATTTTGCACGGCCTGGTTGAAAGGCCTTTTCACGTTGTGTTTCAAGACTCGTGACGTGAGGCTCGACGCCATATTCCACTTCGATGAGAGACGCCGCGTATCGCGCTGCATTGAGACTGTTGGCTACGACCAGAGCTATTGGCTGGCCACTGTAGAGGATTTTATCTGAGCCGAGCGGTCGGAACGGGGAACCTTGGGGGCTGTCGTCGTCACGGTATTTCCGGTCAAACCAGGCAGTGTCGGGTCGATTTTCATGCGTGTAAATCTGCACTACACCCTGGACGGAGCTAGCGATTGCGGTATCGATTTTGCGAATCCAGCCACGTGCAATACCGCTAGAGAGGACGTAGCCGTGCAGCAGTTCGTCCACTGCTACGTCGGCAGCATAATGGGCGCGACCGGTGACTTTGAGAGGACCATCCACCCGGGGTATCTCTTTGCCGATCAGTGATGAAGGATTCATGATAGTGCCTCCTGGCCCAGGGCCTCTTCCAGAGCGCGGCCTATAGCGCGTCGGGCAAGAGGAATTTTAAATTCGTTGAAGGATAGTCCTTGAGCACCTTCAAGAATAAGATCTGCAACGGCGCGTGCATCAATGCTTTGGATCGAGCGATTTTCGAGCAAAGCTTCTGCCTCCGGACGCCGCCAGGGTTTATGGGCAACGCCGCCTAAAGCGATGCGCGCCTTCTGTATCACGCCTCCTTCGATATGGAGACCGACCGCAACGGACACCAGTGCGAATGCATAGGACTGACGGTCGCGGATTTTTATATAACTGAAGTGCTGCGCAAACCCCTGCTTCGGTAGTTCTACGGCCGTAATCAATTCCCCTGCTTGAAGATTATTATCGATCTCTGGAGAATCACCTGGCAAACGGTGGAAATCGGCAAAGGGTATGAGGCGTTCACCGGCATCGGACACAACGCGAACCTCAGCTTCGAGAGCCGCGAGCGCCACACACATATCGGAGGGATGTACGGCAATGCAGGACTCGCTTGCGCCTAGGATTGCATGGATGCGGTTGACGCCAGCTTTCGCAGCACAACCGGAACCAGGATTCCTCTTGTTGCAGGAGGTAGCGGTATCGTAGAAATAATAGCAACGCGTGCGTTGCAGAAGATTTCCACCCGTCGTCGCCATATTCCGAAGTTGCGGCGATGCGCCGGCAAGGATGGCCTTCGCAAGCAGAGGATAGCGCGCTTCGATGAGGGGATTCCAGGCGACGTCGGCGTTGCTGACCAGAGATCCGATGCGGACTCCGCCGTCTTCACGTTCGCTGATTTCGTGCCAAGGCAGACCAACGATGTCGACTACGTGTTCAGCTTGCACAACATTGGCCCGCATGAGGTCGACGAGATTGGTTCCTCCGCCTATGAATTGGCTTTGCTGATGGGCTTTGAAGGCTTCGATAGCGCTGGAAATATCGGAGGCTCGCTCCAGGGTGAAAGGCCTCATGAATGCTGCCCCTTTCCTTCGCTATGCAGCACCTTTTCGACTGCTGCGAGTATGTTAGTGTAGGCTCCACAGCGACAGAGATTGCCGCTCATCTGTTCACGGATCTCATCCTGGGTTTTAGCCCGCCCTTCGGCCAGCAAACCCATCGCCGAACAAATCTGTCCCGGTGTGCAAAACCCGCACTGAAACGCATCCGCTTCGATAAATGCCTCCTGCATAGGAGACAGCTGATCCCCCTGGGCCAAGCCTTCGATGGTGGTGACCGAGGCCCCATCCTGTAATGCAGCAAGGGCGAGACAGGAGTTGATGCGCCGACCATTCACCAGAACAGTACAGGCTCCACATTGACCATGATCGCAGCCACGCTTGGTTCCCGTCAGACCCAAGTTCTCTCGTAGAGCGTCGAGGAGAGAAGTCCAGGGTTCGACATGGAGATGGGTTGCGACTCCGTTGACCTGCATGCGAAGTTCATGTGCAGTATCCGATACGGAACTACGATGCCAACTTGGTCCTTTAGCGTCTTCTGCGATGGATGGATCCATGAAAGCCTCCTGCTTTTTGGGTGAAATTATGAGTGCCGCAAGTGAAGAGTCTGCGTGATATTAACTGCACAATGAATGCAAGAGTGAGGCCAAGGTGGAGTGAGAAGGGGGAGCTGATAGAGCAGATCTTCTGCAAAAAACTCTCTTGCGGTCGATCTGGCAAAACCAGTCCGCTAAAAGTATTTTTTGTAGGTCAGAGGAACTGTGATCAAAGTGGACTATCTAGAGGAGGTTGCAAGCAGGATGGGAATGGGCAATTTGGCGGAAAAAATCTGCTCACCAGTGTTCTTGCCTTAAGAATTTTGCATCGGATAGAAGGAAGAAGGTTAGAAGCTGTTTGAACTTCTAGACCTTCCGTTTTTCACTTCGTGGTTTTCGGCTGCAGGGAATCGCCCTTGGCGACAGGTTCACCTTCCGGAAGCTTGAGGAGCTGGATGCGACCTGCCTGATTCTGCAGTACCAGAGTCAAGGACTCGCCCCAGCCGCTGGCAAAGCTCTCCGCATCCTGCTGCTTAGCTTTTTTCTTGCCCGCCGTGAGCTGACAGGCCCATTGACCTGGATTCAGCCAAAGTCCATCGTTATAGTAGGCATCTCCCCAATCGTAGACACTCGTCTCGCCTGGATCGACAGACGCGGATTTCATGCTGATTTTCAAGTCTTTGCTGCTCTTATTCTCACAGCTGAGAGAGATGGCTTCAGTCGTATGGTTCCTGATAGTCCACTTAGTTGAAAGTGAGGCTCCCTGTGCCGTGGCCGAAAGGCCACAGCTGATGAGAAGACCTAAGCTGCTGAGAAATTTCATGCTTAGTAAGTCCTGATAAGCTTTGAAATCAGGTTTCATGCCAAGCATCTTTCTGGCCTTTAGCCTCTCCGGCCGAGAGTGGCTGCGGATACTTTGCTCCAGACGTCGCTCCTTCCATCAGGGGAATTGTCATGGCTGCCTCTGCAGCTGAGAGTTCCTGATTCGCAAAGCCATGAAAAGCCACGGTTCGCTGAGGTTTTACGACTGAAAGATCGTAGAGTTCCTGATAAGCATTGAAGAGTTCTCCATTCTTCGCAAGCCGGTGATAGGCGCGACCCACGCCGAGAGCATACTGGCCACGTGCTTCAGCTACCAGGCTCGATATTTTCGAGGCAGTTTCGGCTTCGAGAGTTGCAGCCTCGAGTCTGCCCAGCTCCTCGATGTCGGCCGTAGCCTTCTCCAGGCGAGCTGCAACAGTATCGAAAAGCTGCTGAGAAACATCAGGAAGGAGGCTTAGTTTGCTGATGAAAACGAGATCGATCTCGAGACCCCAGCGGGAGGTTTCGGCACAAATATCTTCCTTCAGCGTCTGACTGAGTTCGATGCGGTTGCTCAGGATCTGGCTGAATTCGAAAGTTCCAAGAATCGACGTCGTTGAGTTGGTGAGCAGACTTTGGAGAGCTCGCTCCCAATCTTCAACTTGGAAGATGGCCTTTTCGGGATTAGCGATACGGAACTCAAGCCATAGGTCTATTACTACGGACGTGCCCCTGCAGTCGTTGACATGGATCGACTCATAGGTGCGAAAATCGCGTTTGAGGGACAGTTCACGCACCTGGCTCCAGGGCAGGATCTTCTCGGGCCAGAAATGCAAGCCCGGCTTGCGGATAAGCTTTACCATGCGACCAAAGCGCGAGACGATGAGCGCCGTTTCATCTTCGACGGTGAGAGTCATAGCCTTGGCTAAAGCTATCAGAACAGGCACGAGCAAGAGACCGCAGGCGAAAGCTGAAATAGTTGTGATATTCATGGTTATTGAGACCTCTTGATGTAAGACATGCGAGCTTCAGAAAATACTTCTGTGCGGCGACGTTCGACGTAGGATCTGAGAGTTCCATTTTTTTGGAGCTCATTAAGTATCTGCGCCATCGTTCCAATTTCGTCTTCGGCAGCTTTAGCTCTGTGACGGGAAATGGTCAAACCTTTGCGGGCGGCGAGAATTCTCTGCTCACACTCGCCTTCAGTCTGCGCCAGTACTCGCTTCGCTTCACTCTGGGCGTTCATAACGCCGTTAAGCGCATGGGCAAGTTCGTCTGGTGGCAGAATATCTGTCAAGTCAACGCCGTTAAAGACTACTCCATATCGCTCACCGATCTGCAAGCGGCAGAATTCTTGAATGTGTTGATTCAAGAGCCGTCTTTCACGACGAATAGAAGCATAACTACCAACTTGCACACCCGGCATGTAGCTGAGCTTCTGTCCTTCGGTCGCACTGTCTTTTTCTAAACTATCGAAATTCGCGATTTCGTTCCGCAAGAGACAGGTGAAGAGGCCCTTGACGTGTTCGATAGGATTTTCTAGAGAAAAAAGATAGAGATAGAGATCGTCAGCGCGAGGTGTGAAGCGGAGTTTCGAGTCGAGGCGCAGCATCGTGCCGTCTGAGGCCATCGCGCTGGTCCCGCCCTCTTGTCCCGAAAGATCGATCATCCGTTCCATTAGAGATACTTTGTGAACTTTCTGCCAAGGGCGTTTGAAACGAAAGCCAGGCTTGTGCGTGCGTAGTTGCTGCTCGCTCGAGTCAATAAACTCAGCTTTGCCGAAGCTTGAAAGGACAGCTACATGCCCTTCCTCAACTTGATAGTAGCAACGAGTCATTAAATAGAGACTATAGATACCCAAACCTGCAAAGAAAGCTGTGTACATAGAAATTTCGATCACGATTCTTATCTCCCCTTCTAGAAGCGATCGGCTGCCGCGCGCCAGGAGGCGGCAACTGACGGAATTGCTTTGTTTGAAAATTTGCCTTGTCTACGGTAAGCAGCGACGAGACCACGATTGACGTCCACCACGTCTTCATTGAAGTGTGAATGTGCAGCCGTAGCTGGACCCAGACTCTCGACCTTATCCATAGAGTCGACGACAAGACCGTGTGGGACATAGCGCCCATCTGGTATTTCAACGCCAACAACCACAGCACCAATCCCGATATAGCAGCCAGAACCTATCACGGAATCATGAACGACGGCTTGAAAGCCGACGAAGGTTCTGTCGCCAATGAAGCAGGGGCCGTGGATGAGAGCTTGGTGAGCAACCGATACCTCTTCCCCAATGTAGACGGCCCAGTCTTCGCCAGCGATGTTGACCCATTTTTCCTTGAGGGCATGGATCACAACTCCATCCTGAATATTGGAATTGGCTCCAATATAGAAGGGTGAACCTTCGTCGGCACGCACCGAGCTTTCGGCAGCGATGTGAGCGTTTTCGCCGAGGACGACCCGACCGATGACCGAAGCTTTATGGTGGACAAATGCCGTTGCTGCGAGCTGTGCTTTCTCCTGGATCTGCGAGAACCAGACAGGGCCACCGGCCGCGGGCTGGTAGTGTGCCGGTCGACGCTTGTTCGCTACCGCGGCTTTGACTACAGCTCGGATCGAACCCTTTGGATGACTTTGGCGTGTGACGAGACTTGGCTGGTTTTTGCCTGTGAACCAGCTAGCTATAAAGTGCAGAGCTATGCCGCTCCCAAGACCGAGCATAAGATGACCGGAAACTGTCCCGGCGGCGGTGAGGAGAAAGGCGAGGGCCTCGACCCGATGCTGCCCGATAAGGTGGAAAAGAGTCTTCACTTCGATGAGTCTCATACCGACTACACAGAGGAGACCGGCTAGTGCCGAGAGGGGCATGACCGCAATGGTTTCGTTGAGGTAAAGCATCGATGCAAGGAGTATAGCCGCGTGCAGAAAAGCTGCTAGGCGTGTCTTGCCTCCGCTATGGGCGTTGACAGTCGAACGCACGATCACGCCTGAGACAGGCATTCCTCCGACCAGACCTGAACCAATGTTGGCCAAGCCCTGCCCATAGAGTTCGAGATCACCGTTGTGGGGACGTGTATTAGGGCTGATGCGGTCTACTGCTTGAGCGGAGAGTAGAGATTCGATAGATGCGAGTAGGGCCAGGGGCATAGCCAGGAGAAAGAGGCCTAACCACTGATCATCTGGGACCAGGGGTATTTTTGGCCAAGGTATGTTGGAAGGAAGGGTACCGACTCGTGCAATATCCCAGTTGAGTTGGATTGAAATCGCTGTCACGACAGCTATACCGAAGAGTGCAGCAGGAAAGCGCTTAAACTGCTTGCAGGCAATGACCAGAAAAGCCACAAAAAGCCCGCAAACCACTGCTAACCACGAAACTTCCTGCAGCCAAGCAGGTCTGTGCATCATCCCTGCTATTTCGAAGACTGAGTAATCGAAGCCCAGCAGCTCTGGGATCTGATTGTCGAGCAACTTGATCCCGACGCCTGTGGTGAATCCAGCTAAGACAGCCTCGGGTACGATGCGAATCATCCGTCCGCTGGCAAGGCTCGAGAGCAGCAGCTGCACAATGCCAATCATCAAACAGGCGGCAGCAACGCCGACAGGACCGAAGTCTTTGGTTATGTGCAGCACCATGATGTTGAGCGCAGCGGCTGGTCCAGTGACCTGCAGCGAAGAACCGCCCATCAGAGCTGCTATGCCACCCCCTATCGCGCCGGCTAGAAGTCCTGCGCTGGGCGGTAGGCCCGAAGCCACAGCCAGCGCGATATTGAGCGGGAGAGCCACCGCTGCAACCGTCACGGCAGAGACGGAATCGCTGACGAGCGTTTTTCCACCAAGCACGGCCCGCCAGTCTTTGCGCCAGTCTGAGAACATAGACTGGAAATGTGCGGCTGTGCGCGCCTGGGGACGCGGCTCTTTCAAAGGGAGCTTGCTCCCCCTAGTTAACTTCAACTCTTGACCCATGAATTTTTTCCGTGAAAAGGCGATCCGTACCCTGCCTGCCCTGCATCTATGCCCGATTAAATCTAGGCAAATATACAGGAAGGCTGCACCACTTGATCGACAGTTGGAGAGATATAAATATCTAATTTTCTAATGAAGAGAGGTCTCAACAAAGAAGTGGGGGGACTCGGCTCGTCGTGGGGAGAGAGGGCAAAAAGTAGTCTGATATGAAATACGCTGGACGCTGCCGCATGGGCCGCAGGTCTGCTAAGCGAAAGTTGAGATGAGCTGAGGGAAAATAACGTCTAGGGCCAACATTTCTCGAGCAGTTGCTACGACTCAGTCCTAGTCGTGCTGTGCAAGATTCGTGGACAGACTCTCTAGCAGACTCTTCCGTCGGAAGGTTTTTACACCCTTCATCTGCATTTACCTTGGCCTCGCCTACGCTTAAACACAGGACGAAACTCATCAAGTAAATTTTGAAGAGAAGCATGGACCTTCGCTGAAAGCCTAGACAGTGGCTCGATATGAACTTCATCTTTCGAAGCATTGGGCCATCATTTTGTAGGTGATATTTGAGTTCTTTATTTTGACACGCTGAGCTTAAAAAAGTCAACGTGGTTCAATAATCCAGTTTTTCGGAAATGCTATGTCCAAGCTATAGCTTGTTATTTTAGGCATTTTTGGTCCGCTCATTCAGAGGAAAATCCTTGGCTGAGAAAGCGTTCGTCTTTCTCGAACTTTGTGCTTTGAAGTGACAATATCTTCATATATACACGGGGACTACCTGAGGTCATTTAATGAGGCCCCTATGCACCACGTGAGAAAATTCGCCGGCGTTTGGTCTTTAGTATACATCTCATTGATTTTAGCAGCCTGCGGTCCTCGATCACGAGATGCCGCTCCACCAATCCTGGATCCTCAGGAAAAACTGCAGTTGCGGCTGCCCGAATCTACCCCCTGTCCAAGTCAAGACGAGCTTGAGTGCTACACGCTCTCGATGCCGCTTGATCATAAGAATCCCGACACGCAACGTATGAACGTTAGATTTGCAGTAAGACCAGCCTCGAAGCCAAGTTCGGAAGCTTTGCTAGTCCTCTTTGGAGGTCCTGGCGATCCCGGTGTTTATTCTTTAGGACCCTGGTTGCAACGAATCAAGCCTGAGCTGAGGGAGCGCTTTAACATCGTAACGATGGACCTTCGCGGCGTGGATGGTTCAGAGCAGATGGACTGCCCTACAGCAGCCTTCGATTTCAGTTTTGTGCCGCCTTGGATTTACTCTGATGAGGAGACAAAGGCTCTTGCCGCTGGAGCTCAGTCTGCTGCAAATGGCTGCTTGCAGGAGTTAGGGCGCTCTCCCGAAGTTTTGCAGCATTACAACACTATGCAGGCGGCTGCGGATCTTGAAACTTTCCGTCGCTTTATGGGTTTTAAAGAATGGTCGATTTACTCTCTGAGCTATGGAACCCAGCTGGCTCAGACTTACGTCAACGAATATCCTGGCCGTACGCGGGCACTTGTGCTTGACGGAGCGGTAGACCTAACGGCAAATCTGCTCGACTACGGCCGTGATCTTACCCTCGCTCAGAATAAAATATTTGAAGACCTCGATCCCTACTGTCAAGCAAGCCCCGATTGTCGCAACGCATTCACACTGGAAGGCAAAGGTAAATCTTCGCAGATGCAGCTACCCTCAGCTACCTATGACTATCTCTTTAAGAAGCTCATGGATGAGGGTGCCGAGGTAAAGTATGTGGCGCCAGACGGCAGAGATGTTATCTCAAATATGACAGCCTACGATCTCGAGTATGCTCTCAGTGGTTCGGTCGGCAATCCTAGAAAGAGAGCGCGTTTCCTCTGGGCTCTTTCCAAGACCTTGCACAGTGGGGACTTTGCTCCTCTTTATCGGATCGCCGATGGCAGCTTTGAATTTGCCTATACGTCCTCCGAAAACTCCGAACCTGCAGTCCAGGCTCCTCAGATGTCACAGGGAGTATTTTGGACTTTTATCTGCAATGACTACGGTAGCCCTGCTGGCAAGACCTTCGATGCGCGTTTCAATGGCTTCGTAGAGAACGCAGCTCTCTATATCAAAGAGGGAATCAGAATCCACGCACCCTTTTTCAGCGAGTCGCTCTGTGCGGCCTGGCCTTTGGTACAGGAGCCCACGCTCCATTCTCCCTTCAAAGGAGAAGGAGTACCAACGCTGGTGATCGGTGCGGAAGCTGACGGCAATGTCCCCTATCAACACAGCGTGCAGATCGCGGAACACCTAAGCCAGGGCCGGCTCATCACCGTCGCTGGAAGTCAGCATGTGTCGTACAGCTACCACATCACCTGCGTAAATGAGCGGGTAGAGGCTTTGCTGCTCCAGGGAAGCCTTCCTGCGGAAGCGAAGCTTCGCTGCGAAGATGAATTCGTGGGAGCTTGGCCCGAGGCGGTCATGGAAGCTTCTATATAATACTTCCTCCTGGATACTTACCACGCTCCACTACAACTTAGTAAAGCTTGAGTGTACTTCTGCTGATCTATAATCAGCGGCAGTTTCTCAGGCTCATCTAGAAAATTCCCCACCCGCACAAATCGTCATAAATACTTCCTTGTCTTTGCATTGTCGCTGTCCTTGGTATGATCTGAACAGACCACGAACTAGACGGAGGATATATGAAATTTCTGATGCAGACCCTCAGCTTCGCTTTCATTACCGCGCCCCTGCCGATCTTGGCTGGAACTCCCCCAGAATTCCCCGCGTCGCAAAAAATCATTGCTGAGCAAAGCACCGAGGAGATCGAATCTGCTACTGACGAGGATCAGACCGAAATCGATCTATCGGCTGATCTCAGCTTTGATGAGCGACGAGAAGAGTGGAATCAGTGGGTTTGTCAGGCTTATTCGCAGGGTGGTAACTTGAGGTCTTTTAACGGTCGTAGTTTCTTCTTCCGTCCTGGATCGGGGGAGGGGCAAGAGGCCAAGCGTCAGGCTCGCCGCGAGGCCGTGCGCAAATGTGAGTTTAGGACTGGCCAGAACTGCCGAAGTAATCTTGACAAAGACTGCCGCGTACGTCGAATTGAGAGGCCCTAGAATTTGAGCCTCAGCCTAAGAGCAGCTCGAACGAGCTGCTCACAAGAAAGCCCAGATAAAAAAGCCTGAGCGGAATAGTTTTTCTCAGCCCACAAGGAATGTCAGGCAGCTAGAAGGGCGACTCTTAGCCTCTACCGAGAGCTCGGCCGCTACCTTGCGCAGTGCATCCGATCCCTCAGGATTGGAGGCCTTATCTGCCAGCGTCTCGAGCAGCTGCGTAGCATCAGGGCCCCCCAGAGCATCGAGGCATGCAAGCCCATGCTTAACGCTTTGCGCTTCTCCTGCCTCAACCGTGCTTGTGGCCCATTCACTAGCTACGGTAACGATAGTCCCGGTCACAGGTCCGAATGTGTCGGGCAGCGCCTCACCAATAGAATTGATGTCAACGTTTGAACTGACATGCTTCCCTAGTGAATATAGCCCGTATGCTCCGACGCTGCAGCCGACTAGACCTAAGCCAAATACTAAAGCTCCGCCCACCAAGAGGCGCTTTTTCCAGAGTCGAATTTTCTGCGGGTCGATAAATCCATGAAGCATGTTTCTCTCCTCAAGCAAGATATCTTGAGATCCTGCAAAATCTAAAGATACTCTACGATACATGCTGCTCATTATCAAAATCGATATTTTACATCTACTTGATAGCTTTAAACGAAAGCCGAACATACAGGCGATCGTTTACATGACTTGTTTAGCTTATTTTTCACAGAGTGCTGAAAGGGCATTTGGTGCGGGTGTCTTCGACTCCTCGACCCCATCGACGGCTTGCAAGGGAGGCTTCGATGCAGCAGGAGCAATCTGGGCATGCTCGCGCACCTTTTCCATAAAATATGATAGGTCTACCTGTCCCACAAAGCTGCGCGTGCTGCCGTTTTCTTCCTTCAAGTTGAGTTCTGAGTCCTGGAGAAGTTTGCGAAAGGTCTGCTGAGGGCTACCGGCTGCATTTTGATAGGCCGCTGCCAGCTTCAGTTTGAAGATAGCTGCAAGTCCTGCCACATAGGGCGTGGCCATACTCGTACCGTCGAGAGACTTATAGCTGTTGTTTAGGTAAGTCGCATAGATCGCTGAACCGGGCGCAATCGTATCTGGGCTCTTGCGCTGCTGGGCGGGATCTTTGCTAGAGGGATCTATTCCCTTCTGCTCGGCCGACGAGGGATAATTACTATAGGGTGCAAGCGTGGCGTCTGGATCCGATGCGCCGACGCAGATAGTGCCGTTGTACGCGCAGGGGATGACTGCATACTCTTTGATCGAGTTTTTGAGGACCAAAAGACTCTTCTGCTCGCATGTACCACCCAATGGGCAGTTCTCGTTGCCCGCAGCCACAACGAGGATGATACCAGCGTCGATCGCATCGCGGATAACCTTGCTTTCAGCCCCGTTACTCGAGATAAAGTCTTTAAACTCCATACCTCCACCAAGACTCATCGAAATGACATCAGCGCCCTCAGCCATAGCATAGCGAATGCCTTTGTTTACAGCCTCAGTTGACCCACCCTTTTGTCCAAGTACTTTCACGGGCATGATCTTCACCTTGCCTGGTGCTAGCAGTTCGCCTACTCCTGTCATCCCTTCCGCACTCACATTCTTCGCAGCGATAATCCCAGCGCAGTGAGTCCCGTGGCCCTGGTCGTCTTCGGGATCAGAATCATTATTTGCGAAATCGTAGCCCTTCAGCTGGCCATCGACCTTATAAAGGTTATCAATCAAGGCTTCATGCGAGAGAGCAACCCCGGTGTCCAGTACGGCGACCACAACCTGTTCCTTGGTATCCGGAAGGGCCGCAGCGATGGTCTGAGCTTTGCTTGCATCGCTCTGCTGATAGGCCCACTGTTTGCCGGTGTCAGCTAAGAGTGAAATTTCCCCTGAGGCTTGGACGTTGAAAGAGTCTTCGATAAAGTCGAATGAGCTCGAACCCTGCAGGTTCAGACGGGCGCCGAGTGCTGCTTGAAAGTCCACACTCTTGAGAATTGAACTCGCAAAGCTAACCCCGGGCGCTAGATTACCACCGAGCTCGAGGAAGCGGACTCCATCGTCTGCATTTTTTTGCTTAGGAACCGAGGCAACGTTTTTCACATTCAGCTGCTCGCTGAGGCCTGCTGTGTTTAGTGCTGAGTTTAAGGTCTCCATGATTTTGCCATCGAGTTCTTGGGCAGTAAGCGAGAGACTCTGTTCTGACTTGAGGCTGCCTAGAAAAGCTTGGCTGAGCCCGACCGTTAAGGAGCTTTTATTAACGCCTGCTCCTAGCAGTGAGCAGGCCAGTTGCTTGGCCAGAGTCCCGCCTTTACCGCTACAGGTTGAACAAAGAACAAAGAGACTCAGACCGAAAAGATCGGTAATCCGAAGACGGCTCTTCATAAGAGTAACCCCATCTGATGAGAAAGCGTGGAGGAAATGAAGTGATCTTTTTTCGCATTATACCACTGTGCTTTACCGATGGTGTAGATTAGACGCTACTTCTTCCGTGGTCGGTCATTTTAGTTATGCAGTTGGGGCCCGCAATATTGGGAAAGAGCAGCCTGTCTGAGGTAAGATTGGGGCTGAAGCGGTTCTGAAAATCTTCTTAGGGGGTCGTATCCTTGCAAATTCACCTAATCGACGGCACCTATGAGCTCTTCCGTAGCTATTATGGGGCTCCCAGCGCTAAGGCTCCGGATGGCCGCGAAGTTGGGGCGACTCGCGGTTTTTTGCGGAGCCTGTGGTCATTTTTAAAGGCAGGTACCATCACCCATGTGGGGTGCGCGTTCGATTATGTGATTGAGTCCTTCCGTAACGAGCTCTTTGCCTCGTACAAGACGGGAGAAGGAATAGATCCGGATCTCTATGCTCAATTCCGCCTAGTTGAGAGAGCGGCAGCGGCCCTCGGAGTCGTCGTTTGGCCCATGATAGAATTTGAGGCAGATGATGCGCTTGCAACAGCGGCTCATATCTTCAGCCAAACGCCTGGAGTAGAAAAGGTGTTGATTTGCTCGCCAGACAAGGACATGGCGCAGTGCGTTAAAGGCCGCAAGGTCGTCATGTACGATCGATTCAAAGACGCAGAAATGGGTGAGGAAGAGGTTCATGCGAAGTTCGGAGTTGCTCCAAGTTCGATTCCTGATTGGCTAGGCCTAGTAGGAGATACTGCAGACGGGATCCCTGGGGTTTCCAAATGGGGCGCGAAATCAGCCTCGTCCTTGCTTGCCGTCTACGGTTCGATTGAAAAGATTCCTGACGATCCCAGCCAGTGGCAGGTGAAGGTGCGAGGTGCAGAGGCTTTAGCGCTGAGCCTTCGTGAGCATCGAGAGGAAAGCAAATTGTATCGACGTCTGGCGGTGCTTCGCGAGGACGTGCCCATAAAGGAAAAGCTAGAGGATCTGCGCTGGCGAGGTGCACACCGCCTTCAGTTGGAGACGCTGTGTGCTGAGATTGGCGAAACATCCTGGCTTGAACGAGTGAATATCTGGGCTGATTGATGTTGAAGAGATGAGCTTACGAATTTTGCCTCGCAGAGGGCTCTCGTTAGGGTCCAATTTGAGATCTTCAATTAGGTAAGCGAGCCTGCAAATTTTTCAAAGGAAACTTGACGGGTTTAAATTGCTTGCCAGATTCTGCAGAGAGTTCCTTCATCCACGTTTCTATTTTCTTGATCCGTTCTTCTGTAAGCGGGTGAGTCGAGAGGAAGTTTTCGATTTTCGCCATTCCATCAGTAGATGAGGCAGGCTTCTGTGCCGGATCTTGTAGACGCTGGAAAAATCTCACGAGACCGCTGGGATTGATTCCCGCCTTCACGAGATACTGAAAGCCAACCTCGTCAGCCTCTGCTTCTTGCTTTCGAGAGAAACCATTCTGTAGAAGCTGCTGACTCTGCTGGATGAGAAAAGCCGCGAGTCCTCCCACATCCCCAACGATAAAAGTCAGCGCCGCTGTGAGACTCAGGGTCTGTACCATCGACTTCAGTACGTGGCGCTCGGTCGCGTGAGCGATTTCGTGAGCAGCAACGCCGAGAATTTCCTCAGGCGTCTCGGCGGCTTTGAGGAGGCCGACATTGAAAATGAGTGTGCCGCCAGGAATAGCGAAGGCATTCAGCGCTCTGTCTTTGCTAATCACCAAGCGGATATTAGGTGAATTGATGCTGTTCGCTTCAATAAGCGGCTGAAGCAAAGCAGAAAGCATTTTGAGGGATTCTGGATCCTTTAGTATAGATTCCGGAGGCAGAACATTCGGAAGGACCTGCTCACCGATAGATTGCTCGAGAGTAAGCGGGATCTTGTCCACCAGCATGTCGAGAGCTTTGTCTTTGAGATCCAGCAAGCCGCAAGCTTGAAGCGTCAGGCAGAGGCAGAACATTCCGAAAAAACGTGGGAAGTTGGACATCGAGCAAGCTCCTATTGGTCCTCAATTTGCTATCACGATGGCCTATCGCGGACCATCGTGCTCAAAGTAAAATCCCCGCCACTTGACGCGGATTAAACTGGTGTTGATGTCCTGAGTCACGTTTTTAACCTTCAGCTCTTCCATTTTCCTCTTTTCCCATTCTTGCGCGTCTTTCTTCTGCTGGAAGACCTCCGTTAGCTTCCAATTTCTCACATTCTTAAATTCGCGCTCAAGCTGCCATTTGCTGGTTTCAAAATCAGGTGTGATGCCAATGCGTGCTGCCATTTGTGCCCCCTTTGGTCGAGGCAAAGTCTAGCATTGGTGTCGTGATTCTGCTGTATGTCGCTATGGCTATACTAAGGCTATCCTTGCTTTTTCCTTGCCTAACTTGACTCATGCTGGTCTTGTTTTCTCGAGATACTTGGAGAGAGCAATAGCCAAAAAACTGTTTACCGGATCTGCGAAGGCTTAAAAAACCGGCAGGCGCTAAGGCAAAAGCTGCACCTCCAGTCCTTAATGGATCCTTAAATCGGGAGATAAACTCATGCAAACTCTACCCTCTCTTAGCGAACATAGTGAAGTTCTGGTGAGGCAGCGGCGAGAGCTTGCCGAGTTTATTGGCTTTGAAACTCGCAATAAGTACCAAATTCAAAGCAGCTCGGGCGAGGAGCTCGCCTTTGCTGCCGAACAAGGAAAGGGTATCTTAGGTTTTATTGGCCGTAGCTTTCTGGGACACTGGCGCCGTTTTGAGATCCATTTTTTTGACCGTCAGCGACTGCCCTTTATGAAGGCGGAGCACCCTTTTCGCTTCTATTTTCATGAGCTCCTCGTTCGTGACACCAAAGGGCGCAAACTGGGCCTGATCAAGCGGCGCTTTGCGCTTTTGAGTAAGAGATTTGACGTGACGGATGCTCAAGATCAGCTACTTTTTGAGATTAATTCACCGATCTGGAAAATCTGGACCTTCCGCTTCATACGGGGAGGCCGCGAAATGGCTACAATCCAGAAGAAGTGGTCGGGGGTTTTTTTTGAAGCCTTTTCGGATAAGGATAAGTTTTTGGTGCAGTTTGCGGAGCGCGCCCTCCGCGAGGACGAACGGCGACTGATCCTTGCTGCGGCAATCTTTGTTGACCTAATGTATTTTGAAAAAAAGGCTGAATAGCGGACTGATTAATTTGCCAGCCAAGCATAAAATGAACTCTCGCAAGAGCGTGAACTGGGGGACGGTGCTTATGGCGGAGCAAAATCAGGAAGCTGTGAGCTCAGTTTTGAATCTTTTTCACAAAGCGGCAAGCGAACATGATTTCCAGAAGTACTTTGGACTGATGAGTGCCGATGCGGTGTTTATCGGAACGGATGCTAAGGAGCGGTGGGATATCTCTGCGTTTAAAGCCTACGTGAAGCCGCACTTCGACAATGGCCAAGGATGGACCTATATCCTCAAAGAACGCCACATCAATTTCACGCCCGATCAAAAAGTGGCCTGGTTTGACGAAATTCTGGAGAATCCCAAGTACGGTACCTGCAGAGGAAGCGGAGTCCTAGTCAAGGAAGGTAAAGACTGGAAAATAAGCCAATACCATCTGACCATCCCAGTTCCAAATGAACTCGTTGATGGTCTCGTGAAAATGATGAAGAGTCCACGGAACCCTTGAGTACCCGTGGACTTCTTTTTCACTTCCGCACTTAATTCTCGACTTAGAAGCGCTCAGCGGGCGTAAGCGCCGACCACTTCCGAAGAGTCGCCTGGGTCGCTTTGAAAGGCGGCTTAAAGTAGACGAGTTTGTGCTCATCGAAGGCGATGACGCTTTGCTCGCGACTTATGCTCGCAATTTTCACTTCCTGCGAGATGTGGCTCTTCAGGTCTTTCGGGCAGTTAACTTCATAGATAAATACCCGGCGGCCTTCTTTTTGAGCAAGCTCTGCAGCTTCCATTACGACTTCATTCGTATGAATGCTGAGAATGCGGCCCTGACTGCCCCACTCATTAGCATAAACCTGAGGCTTCGGGGACCGACGATGCATAACGACGATATAGAGATGCTCGCTCATGATTTCCAACTCTTGAACATTATGTATGTAGGTGCTGCTCTCTCACCTATTATCGCACTTTAGATTAGGCAAGTTCTTCACGGTCACGAAGATAATCGAAATGTTGGCTATAAGCTTATGAAAAATAGATCAAATCCCCAGGTAATCTTGAGGGGGTATCGGAGAACTGGCGGATTGTTTTCGATCTGCCTTGTCGATTTGATCTATGTCGTCTCTGAATTCGGCTGCTAAACAGGGGTAAAGACGCCTTTGTGGCCACACCCCCCCTCTTGTACGATGGCTGAGCTTGTCCCGAGCGACAGGATCACGATCGGCGCTTCTTGACCTTGGAATTTGTCTGCTTGGTGTTAGCTGCAAATTAAAGGGCGCCATTTTAGGTGGGTTCCCTCAGATAACCAAGATTTCCTTAAAAGCTAGGCATGCCTTCGAAGAGCTTCTATCCTGTCAAAGCCCGCTCTGAAATAGAAGCGGCTTCGGGTGCGTCGAGCATTTGATAGGCAAACTTGAATTGCTTTTTCACAAAAAGGGATTGTGAATGAATACAAAAATTACCGTCGAAACAACGATTGCCAAGAATGTAGATAAGGTTTGGTCCTTCTACAATACGCCGGCGCATATTATGAAGTGGAACTTTGCTTCAGACGACTGGCAATGCCCGCGTTCAGAAGTCGATCTGCGTATCGGTGGCAAGATGAATTCGCGCATGGAAGCGAAGGACGGTAGCTTCGGCTTTGACTTCGAAGGGACCTATGACGAAGTCGTACCGCAAAAGAAAGTCGCCTATTCGATGTCTGACGGTCGCAAGGTCGTGACGACTTTCGAAACCCTTGGTTCGAAGACCAAAGTAACGACTGTTTTTGATGCAGAGAATGAGCATCCCGTCGATTTTCAAAAGGCAGGTTGGCAAGCCATACTTGAGAACTTCAAGAAGTACGCTGAATCCCGAGACTAAGAATCTCAAGGAATGGCTTTCATGGTAACTCCAAGGGTTTGTAGCCGGAGGTTCCGGTTTTATCGAGCCGAACCTACGGCTGACTTGCCTGGGAGTGAACTCGTTTAAGTTAAAAAGTAATGATGCTATTTGCTACGAAAGCCTGTACCTGGAGATTAACTCTCAGATGCGAGGACCGAAAAACTCAAAGTGGATGTTCTCAGAAGCCACTCCGCGCTTCAGAAGCTCGCTCTGCACTCCCGCTATAAAGACCTCAGGTCCGCAGATGTAGTACTCAGCTGCCGCGTTAAGGTTCAAGGAATCCAGGAATCGTCCATCGACCAAACCAGCGCTAGAGCGACCCTCAGACTTCTCCAGCTTGCTGCGAGCTTCACTGTAGCGGTAGTACAGTCTCAGATTGAGGTGCTGGCCTGCCAACGTCTCCATCGATTCCCGAAAAGCTTGGACCTGCTGATTCCGCACTGCATGAACGAGCGTGACCTCTCGATCTGCTTTCTCAGCGAGAGCGGTGGCTAGCATACTATAGATAGGAGTAATCCCAACTCCAGCGCTTAGGAATACGAGCGGCACCGAATTATCGGCTTTTGGGTCTAGGATAAACTCTCCACACGGAGCCGCTACTTCCACAGTTGAACCCACTTCGACCGCGCTGTGCAAATAGTGAGACACGTAGCCGACGGGATCCTGGGGAGCCAGGCCGTCTTCCCGCTTGACGCTGATGCGGAACCAAGGTTTGCCGGGCTGGTCCGAGAGACTGTAATTCCTCATGGTCGTGAACTTGCCATCCCGAGTGGGGACGCGCAGGGTTATGTACTGGCCCGCTTTAAACCGTGGCAGCTGCGTCCCATCACTTGATATGAGGTAGAACGAAGTGATCACTTCCGACTCGCGTTCTTTGCGAATCACGCGAAAGGTTTTGAAATCCGCCCAACCTCCAGGAGCCTGGAGCTGCTGATCGTAAATTTGACCCTCACGCGACGTGAGGATACCCGCTAAGAACCCGTAGGCTTCGGACCAGGCGTTGATGACCTCATCGCTAGCTAAGGTCCCTAGAACCTCGCGAATTGAGGCGAGCAGGTTCTCTCCTACTATGGGGTAGTGTTCCGGTTTTACCTGCAGCGAAGCGTGTTTTTGAGCGATCAATTCAACGGCCGATCCTAGCATTTCGAGTCGGTCGATATTTGCGGCATAGGCGCAGATTGCGGCCGCGAGAGCTTTCTGCTGACGGCCCTCTCGCTGGTGAGCCTGATTGAAATAGGGTATCACTTCGGGATTATGGGTAAACATGCGCTTATAGAAATGTCGCGTTAAGGCTTCAGCCTGGTCGGCGATGATGGGTGCGGTAGCTTTCACTGTATCGATGGTTTTTGCGCTTAACATATATCGGCTCCCTCTTGCTTGCTTCAACTGATATATTTCAAGTTAGAGGCCATATTTATAATCAATAATTACGATAACTTATTGAATCGTGTTGTAGAAAACACAACGGGCCTCGTTGTGTTTTTCACAACATCGTTATAGATTTCACAACATGGAAACACGTGAACGCTACATACTAGACCTCGCCCTCAACCTGACCAGTGCTACGGGTACGACCGATCGCTTCGATAGGCTTCTAGCTATCTTCATTAAAATTCTAGGCTGCGATGCCGCCTGTCTTTTCCGCAAGCAGGGCGAGACCCTGATTCCTCTTAGCACCTATGGACTCTCGCCAGAGGTCCTCTATCGGACCTTTCCTTTGGCCGAACATCCCAGGCTTCAGAAGCTTGTCCGCGAACGAGAGCCTTTTGTCTTTCCGCATGACAGTGAGCTTCAGGATCCATTTGACGGCCTTCTTGTCAGCGATCGTTCCGCTAGTCTTGACGTCCACTCTTGTCTGGGTTGCTCGCTGCTGGTTGATGGTGAGGTTCTGGGAATTCTGACCGCAGATTCTCTTCAAGCGCATCATTTCGAGGCTGTTGATCGCGAGCTACTGACGATGATAGCAGCTCTGGCCGGCGCGACACTGCGTACGGCGCTGCTGATCGATAAGCTCGAGCAAAATATGGCTGATCAAAAATCGCTGACCCAGACCCTGCTCAATGAGACCAGCTCCCATAGAGATTTCAAATTAATCGGCAAAAGCCCTGTCATGGCAAGGGTGAATGAGGCAATTGAAACAGTCGGCCCCTCGAATCTATCGATCCTCATTACGGGTGAAACGGGAACCGGCAAAGAATTGGTGGCTCGACAAGTTCACCTGCAAAGTCCTCGCAAGAACAAAGCGCTCATCTACGTGAACTGTGCCGCGTTGCCAGAATCCCTCGCTGAAAGCGAACTCTTCGGACACAAGAAAGGGGCTTTCACTGGCGCCACACAGGATCGGATCGGCAAGTTCGAACTTGCCGAAGATGGGACTATCTTCCTCGATGAAATTGGTGAGCTGCCTCTGTCTATTCAGCCCAAGTTGCTGCGTGTTTTGCAAGAAGGGGAAATCCAGCGGGTGGGTTCCGATGCAATGAAGCGGGTCAATATCAGGGTTCTTGCGGCTACCAATCGCGATTTGAGGCGAGAAATCGAAGCTGGTAAATTTCGCTCTGATCTCTATCACCGTCTAAACGCCTATCCGATTCATCTGCCCCCGCTCCGCGAGCGAGAGGGGGATGTGACGATTCTTGCAGCTCACTTCTGCGAAATCTTGCAAAGAAAGCTTGGAACGCCTCCCGTGCGACTTGACGAGAGTGCGAACGGGGCACTCAAGCGTGCTTACTGGCCAGGGAATGTGAGGGAGCTGAAGAATGTATTGTCCCGCTCGATTCTGAACGCAGCGCGGAAACAAGGCCCAGCTAAGGTTGTCTTGCTGACTGCTGCCGACATCGAAGTCTTGATCGCGCCAGATGCAGGGGCCTGGGCTCCTGGGGATGTGATCAAGAAGGAGCCGAGTAGCCTCAAGCTCAAAGAGGCGACCCAAGAATTTCAGAGTTCCTACATCGTTGAGATGCTGCACCGCCACGGTCATAACTGGGCACAAACAGCAAAAGCCCTGGGTCTCCACCGATCGAATCTTCATCACCTGGCGAAGCGTCTAGGGCTGCTCGGCGCTATCGAGTAGACTCAAAATTTGGACACTAAGTCTTCTGCTAACTGATTCACTAAGTCTTCATCTATGAGGAAGCGAAGATGGCCACCGATAGTATTAGGATGATCTGGATAATGAATTTCGCGATTCATGATCAGATTTTGTGAATCATACATAGGACCCGAGTGGAGATACTTGGCCCTGCTTTGATAGTAGTTATGCCAGTTGTTCTGGGCTTTCCCGAGGATTTCATCGAGATTCGATTGACTAAAATCCTGTGGTGCTTTGTGGCATTCACCATCGTACTTTTGATTTTGAGTATCTTTTGCGAGTACATCAGGAGTGCAGTTCCTGCGGCTGATAGGGTCGAGCGTCGCAAGATAACGAACCGGATATTTCTTAGCTAATTGCTGCATAAAATACATTGCGGTCCATCCCCCGTAGGAATGACCTACCACAGCTAGCACTGGATTGGGGAGGCGGCTCAGGTCTAAGAAAATGCGCTCTAACATTTCATCGACCGTGCTTTTGCTACGTGTATTTTTACCTGAGAGATTTGATGTGTAGTAAATGGGTCCTGGGTCGGGACTATAGCAGCTCATGACCAATCCGATATTTTTTTCGGACTTTTTCTGCAGCCGCTCATGAAGTCGTAACGCTATACCTAAAATGGGGCCTACAGCTGTCTCGTAATAGAGGGGCGACCAATCGCTCAAGTCCTGGGGATTTTGTCCGCAGCTGAAATAACCGCCCATCGCTATGAGGACAGGAGTGATTGAGCCGCTCTTTTCAGCAGCTACACCCGGCGTCGGCTGGCTCAAAAAGATGCTGGCGCTTAATACCGCCAGGATAAAGCGGGGTAGCTTCATGAAAATTGCCCTCTTTGATTGGTGAAGGCCATTTTACCATGAGCTCTAGTCCCGAGAAAACAATCTAAATCGCTACCTGTGCGAAAAGACTCGCTGCTTGAGCCTTCAAACCATTACAATCAAGAGCTGCGGGTAATCTCTTCATATTGACAAAGCTTTCATTCGGAAGAGTTTCTACGCTCGGTGTGATGGCAGTGAAGAGAGGATTGCTTGCACCAAGAGTATACTGCTCTTGCTTCCAGTCGACTCTTCCGCTGATTAGATTGTCTGATTCGACTTTTGCCGATTCCTGCCAAAAGGTTCGCTGGGCTACGTAGAGATCACCTTCTACGGTGATAATGACCTGGGCTTTGACCTTGACCGTTACCCCGATTTGACCATCACGATCCTGGTCTATCACGCGCGCATCGTTCTTGTCCCTGGGGAGGCTGTCTTGAAATGGATTACTCAGCTGCGCACCCAGTACCTCGACGCCGTCCTTTAGATTTAGGCTCTGTCCACCTTCATCGAATGTATAAGTGTACCGACGAGTTTGGAAAGCATTAATGATCGCTGCGGGGAAGCTTATGCTCGAAGCGCCTGAGTTGAGTGTGCTTACATCGCAGATGCGTTCTTCGGCTTGTATACCAGCCGCAGAATTTTTCAAATTTACGATGCTTAACCGAACGACTTTGGTCTTTGATTTTGTACCTGCTGCCCTCGCCTCGGAACTTAGTATGAATTGCTTCGCCCAGGTTCCGCTCAAAGTGTCAGGTTTTAGAGCTTTGAGGTTGGCCGTGTCGGCAGATTGACCACAGCTTAGCGATAGCGCCAGTGGCAGGCTGAGAATAGACATCTTTGCTAGATTGTAAGTGGCTTTGGTTTGCATTTTTTTCCTTAGTTTCTTGTAGGCGGGTCTGCCGTTAGCGCTCATCTTTTAGCAGAAAAGACGCACCTTGGCCAATTCCTTTATTGAGATTCGAGTTACTGATAATGGTTGTGGTGTGTCTGAAGCTAGTGAGCTGATCAGGATCGTGTACTGACTGTGGGCGAGTTTTTCAGTGGAGTTGGTGCTGGAAAAATTAAGAGGAGTGATGCAAGCGCCCAGGCAATTATTGGAGCGTCCTGGCTTACTTAAGTCATGTATCCATGACAACCTGCGCGCAAGAAAAAAAACGCCTTCGCTTCATTTTAATTTATATAAGTATTTAATATAAAAGAGATAAAATTTTTATGTAAAGGTTGACAGGGTTTCCTCCGATCTTTATATTTAACTGGATGGTTAATTAACCATGAGGTTATATATGAGTGACCGTCTATCCCAAACTTTCGCAGCCTTAGCGGATCCAACCCGCAGGGCCATACTCGTCCGTCTTTCGCAGGGTGAGGCGAACGTTTCGGTTTTGGCCGAACCTTTCCTCGAGGAGATGAGCCTTCCTGCTGTCACGAAGCATCTTAAGGTTCTGGAGAAGGCGGGTCTGATTAGCAAAGGCAAAGAAGCCCAGTGGCGTCCTTGTCGGCTGAATGGAGAGGCTCTAAGGCCGGCTGCAGACTGGATGGAGCAGTATCGTGTGTTCTGGGAAGAGAGCTTGGACCGGCTCGGTGAATATTTGAAAACAGTGGTCGCCGAAGAACAGAAGAATCAAGAAGGTACCAAGAAGAAAGGAAAATATCGTGAACGTAAAAAGAAAAGCGAATGAACTGTATCTTTCTCGAGTCTATGATGCTCCGGCCCGTTTAGTTTGGGCTGCATGGACTGATCCGAAGCAGGCTGCGCAGTGGTGGGGTCCTCGAGGATTTACCATCACTACCAAGAGCAAGGATCTGCGTCCCGGCGGAAAATGGATCTACACCATGCATGGGCCGGACGGCGTTGACTACCCTAACATTGCGACCTATCTTGAAGTCGTTGAGGGCAAGCGCTTGGTCTATGATCATGGCGCGACCGAAACC
Organism: Oligoflexus sp.; assembly: GCA_041736305.1. GTDB lineage: Bacteria > Bdellovibrionota_B > Oligoflexia > Oligoflexales > Oligoflexaceae > Oligoflexus. The sequence goes on from JBGSTX010000025.1 coordinate 47,823, forward strand.
ACTCCTCCTCTCTTCCGTGTGACCGTGACCTTCGAAGAAAAGGCCGGCAAAACCCATATGGACATGACAATGGCTCTCGAGACGGCCGAGGCCGCGACGCAGACCAAAAAATTCATCAAGGAAGCGTCTGGTAATTCCACCTGGGACCGCTTGGCAGAATATCTTGAGAAAAAGGATCATGACCGAGAGGTCTTCGTCATCAATCGCTCCTTCGAAGCGCCTGTTGAGCTGCTCTATGATATGTGGACGAAGCCCGAGCATTTCTCACGCTGGTTGCCGCCAACGGGTTTTGAGATGGAATTTCTGCGCATGGATCTCAGGGTAGGTGGACGTTCTTTCTTTAAGATGTTCAACGCCGGACTTAGCATGTATGGCTCTATAACTTATAAAGAGATGAAAAAGCCTAGCCGGCTCATGTATGAGCAGGACTTCCGCGATTCCGAGGATCGCATATCGAGGCATCCTATGCTTCCAACATGGCCTCCGAGCATGATAGCAACGGTGACCTTTGCCGCCGAAGCCGATAACGAAACGCGCGTGACGGTTGAATGGCAGCCTTCGCCCGAGTCGACTACAGAGGAAGTGGCTGTGTTTGTCGCACAGAAGCCTGGAATGACTATGGGATGGACTGGCTCGTTCGATAAGCTGGAAGAGCTCATAGTAAAATCAGTGGGCCGCAAGTTGTAATGCCGACTGCCGAAAGGAAGATTTTAGGTCCTGAGGCTGGCGATTTTAACTTTGTCTGTGCTCAAGAGCTGCGGCCATTCTATGGGCGCAGCTTTGCATTTTCATAAACATCAAAGCGATTTAAGAAAGCTCAGAAGATCCTGTCTTTGATTTTTCGAAAGATTTCGGTAAGCCACCTGTGAGGTCCGGGCTTCTCCATCATGCCAAAGAATAGCCTCTTCGATGCTGCGTGCACGGCCATCATGCAGGAAGCCACTTCGCGGTAAAACTGTATGAGTCAAGCCCAGTCCCCAGAGCGGCGGCGTTCGCCACTCCCGCCCCGACGCAAGATAATCGCGTCGATTGTCGGCTAAGCCTTCTCCCATATCGTGAAGAAGTAGATCTGTATAGGCATAGAATGTTTGCTTTTGCAGCGCGCGGATCGGGGTCAACGGATCGGTCTCTAGCTGTGGCCGGTGACAGGATGCGCAGAGCATCTCCTGAAAAAGTACTTCTCCTCTCTGCACCTCCGGACCTGAGCTGTTTATAGCCGCTGGAACACCGAGACTCTGCATATAGAAGGCGGTGTCGCCCAACTCCTTTAGACTAAGCTCAGCTTGGCCATCGGCCTCAGGAAAGTAGGAGTTGCTAAGTCCCATATCTTCGGCAAAAGCCGCCGCTGTTTGAGTGATAAGATCGGGAGCACTCGCTTTCCAACCAAAGCGCCCTAGGCGAACAGTCTGCGTGCGTTCATCCCAGACGCGTTGAGCCCGCCCCGAAATTCCATTCTGATCGGCGTCATCTGGATCCTCCCAACTCAGGATCTCTCGATCAGCGACCGCTTCGAGAAGTCCAAGTCCAAAAATAGGCGGCGTCTGCCGCAAGGAGTAGGCCAGCTTCTGTGAGCCTGCATCAGAAGGCCCGCCCAGGACCACAAAAACTGGGCGTCGCAGTGAAACCGCGGTTCCATCACCGAGAACTGTGCTCTCTTCTTGCCAGCTTAGCTGCACCTTGGCCTCAGGCAGCTGCCCATAAACCCCAGAATCTTGAATCTGCAAACCAAAACCAGGAACCGGCGCAGGGCCTCGTAGAAGAGTCTCGAAGTCCGGAACTTGTTCATCTTCCAAACTCAAGCGAACCAGCATCTGCGAACGCAGCGTACCGCGTGCGCCGACGACAGGCATACCCCGTCCATTCTTGCTATGACAACCCAGGCAGCTGGCGTTATTGAACAGTGGCCCCAGCCCAGGATTCAAGTCGGCCGGCGCACTGACAAAGTTCGTCTCAAAGAGCCGATCGCCAACGATGTGCCTGTCCAATTCTTCCGTATCGAGATTGGCAGCAGGCAGAGTAAAAGCCCGCGAGCTGCGATTGTCGACGGTCGTGTCGCCGCCGGCTCGAGCTCGCGGTGCTGAGTTCCTTGAGCTAATCGTAGGGCTTCCTACTGCTACACCGAAGCTGAGGGATCCAATCATAGTCAGAATAAGAGTCGGGATGCGCATAATTCCTTCTTTAGGGCAGAGCTTTTATCGAGCCAAGTAGGCCCGGAGGTCCTGGTCCAAGCTCGCAAAAAGAGTTGAGGCCGATTGCTTGGCCATCGCGACGAGATTTCTTCCCTCATCGTAACCTATTGCTGCGACGAAGGGCTGCGGAATTTTTTCTAGATCGACCTGAGTCTGATTGAGCGCCGCCAATATTTTCTGATGAAGTGCAGAATCATCGGCCGTCACAAGAGCTGCTATGCTTGCTGCTTCTGGTTCAGGGCCTGTCCCTCCCATATAGACCATTCTAATCCCTTGCAAGTTGCTCAAAAAGTCTGCGAGGGAGTTATGGCTGAAGCGGCTTTCGACGAGGTTGGGGTCGCGGCTTTCGAGGGGCTCTCCCAGCTTGGTGAGAGCCAGCTCATCGGCGATGCCGGCCATACCTTCGAGCAACTCTTGAAAAGCTGCCGTCTGGCTTGGATACGCTTCGTTCTCTGGAGCGCCTGCGGTTTTAAACGTTTCCGCAAAAGCTGGGGAACCTTCGGAACCTTCCGTCCAGCTGGAAAGAAGTAGGGCCGCGATCTCGACTTGATGCGTAGCAAGCGACTGCAAATAGCGATATTCGCTCTCTGTAAAGCTCTCGAGCTCCTTATCGTTGTTCAAGCCAAAGAGTAGATACTCCATCGCATGAAAACCTTTAAGAGCTGGATCGACCTCAAACATATCGAGCTGCTCCTGAGCTGCGAACTCAGGCAAGGCGCTGGCAAAAGCGCCCAGGTCGAGGGGCCAAGAGTCGAGGGCGGGATCGTAGCCAAGCGAGTCTACAGGACCAAATAGAAAGGCTTCGCTCTGCTCCCATGGGGTACGCGAGGCTCGCCAGGCAGCGCGAGCCCTGTCGAGACTCGCCTGGTTTCGCTGCTGAACATAAATAGAGATTTCTGCTGCCAGGGTCTCACTACTACTTTGCAGAGCGCGATACTGAGGCAGCACCAAATTCTCGACGAACTGCGAGAGAACGGCAGATTTTTCTACTGCAAGGTCACGAACCGAAGAAGACGGCGCAACACCAACGCGATCAGTCGCATGCAGAGGAGACTGGGAATAGCTGAGAAAGCATAATGCCGCGAGAAGAGTTTTCTTCATAAATTTTGTTTCCTACTTAACAAGTGAATCGAGCAGCACAAGAGCAGCATCGTCTGATCCGCCTGGAGCACCTTTGATGCCGACAGCTACGACCTGACTCGCATCAGGAGCAACGGCCACGCCCCAGAGAAAGTCGCTAGGTCCACCAAGATCAAAAAGTTGCGTGCCCTTCGGCCCAAAACTCTCGTCAGGAATACCGTTCTGATCGAGCACAGAAACCATACCTTGCGCATTATCAGCCGCCACGCGCCCGCCACCGATCAGCACCAGTCTGCCGTCAGGCAAGACAGTCATGTTGCGACCGTTGTCGTTGAAGCCAGCGGCATCGATGCGTGTATAGCCTCCCGAGGTTCCGTAAGAGGTATCCAGTTGTCCTTGAGCGTTGATCCGCATGGACAGAAAGTCGAGTGAACTATCACCAGCATTTTTTCCGTAACCAACGGTGACTAGAGAATCACCTTGGAGAGCTACCGCGTAAATTTCCGAGGTATCGCTGAGGACGGCTTCTATAAAACTTCCATTTTTACCGTAGCTCAGGTCGAGAGTTCCAACTGCGTCTACCTTATAGACTACGGGCAAAACCACTCCGTCGCGGCGCGTGTAGCCAGTGCCAAGTATGCTACCATCGGCCAAGACCAGAGGAACTTTGGGGCTTGCACCTAGTTGCTCGAGATCGTAGCTAGCCTTTCCGCCTTGACCAAAAGAACTATCGAGCTGGCCATTTTCATTGAAGCGGAGGAGTACAAAATCGTTATCCTGCGCACCTTCGCGGCCCTGCGCTGCGTGCACAATCAAGCGACCAGCCGCATCAAGGCTGATTCCACCGAGAGTATCGGCAAGGTAGAGTCCACCTTGAGAGCTGCTCGGGGCTAGATTTAAAATCGCGACGCCTTGCTGTGCGAAGCTCTCATCGAGACGTCCGTCTGGAAGAATACGTGTAACAAAGAGATCTCGGTCACGAGGATCTAGCGCGCCTGGCTCTTCGAGAGCCCCTGCGACGATGAGTCGACCTTGCGAGTCTATCAGAATATTTCTAGCCCCTTCCGCATCGCCGGCGGCGATCAGATTCAGGGCTAAATAACCGGTCGTGCCGAACGAAGTGTCGCGAGTACCATCCGCTTTGAATTTGGCGATAAGGGTCTTGCTATCGGGGCCATCAGCGAAGGAACCCACTGCATAAAAGCTGCCCGATGGATCGTAAGCGACCGCGTAAAGACGATCGTTGCCGTTGGGGGAAAAGGGAATAACCTCGGCAGAAAGCGCCGAAACTTGTGAAGAAACTGCCAGGCCCAGTGCGAAAATGGCTCCCCGTGTTGCTTGTGATGGAGAAAAAGCAGAAGTAATCGACAAACGCATGGCTAGACTCCGCCGCTATTGCGAAAAAGTGATAATAATATTCAATATCGAAATATGCGGCCGGTTGGATTCTGTCAAGCTTTTGTGCGAGAGCTCGTTATAATTTGCTACGAGTCGGATGGAAGTCACAGGACGTGTAAATTTCTACCGCTGGTGTTTTCATGGTAAAAAGTGAGTGGATAGCAAAATCAGAATAGTCAAGAAGAGGAGAAACGATGCTGGGCGGGATTGCTAAAATTGTTGCACTGGATGAGGCTCTCGAGTTCATTGGCAATGGGTCGCGAGTCGTTACGGCCATGGCAGCGGCGGAGCCGCAGAGTCTCTTTGAGCGGATTGGCGAGCACTGTAAGTCTCTCCAAAACGTGACACTGCATTGTGCCAACCCGTCCAGGGACTATCCTTGTTTTTCCGACGACAGTCTGCTCGGTCGTCTCGACTTGCGAGTGATGTTTTTAACCCACCCTGTGCGTCGACGCCAGGGTCGAGGGCGTGTCCATTATGTTCCACAGCACCTATCGCATTGGGTTCGAAACCTCAGTCGTGAGCGGGATAAACTGGTTTTTTGGGGGAGCTGTACGCCTCCAGATGAGCGCGGTTTCGTTAGCTTAGGACCTGGAGCCTGCTACGAGCCTGAGATTCTTCGTGCAGCTTGCGCCGTGATACTGGAGATCAATCCCAAGATGCCAGTCACGTCTGGCGCAACTCATGTACCCATCTCGTGGGTCACGGCCTTCGTCAACTCCCCACGCGCTTTGCCAGTGCTGTCTCGGTGTGAGCCAGATGCAACTGACCATCAAGTCGCTGCTCACGTCGCTGAACTTGTCGTGGATGAAAGCACAATTCAGCTTGGAATCGGTGGCATTCCCAATGCAATCGGTAGTGCCCTTGAGGGAAGGCGCGATCTCGGCGTTCACACCGAGATGATTAACGACACCATCATGGACCTCTATCTGAAGGGCGTCGTAACCGGTCGAAAAAAATCTATCTGGCCTGGCAAAATTGTAGGTGCGTTCGCCTACGGCTCAAAAGAGCTTTATAGCTTCATCGACGCCCATCCTGCCATCGAACTTCAACCTGCTTCGGTCGTCAACGATCCCTATCGTATCGGGCGCAATCATCGGATGGTGTCGATTAACACGGCAGTAGAGATCGACTTAACTGGGCAGGTGTGTTCAGAATCAATTGGACACGAAGAGTTGAGTGGCGTCGGTGGTGCTGCCGAAACTCATATTGGCGCTCAACGCTCGGACGGAGGACGCGGTATCGTTGCGCTGAGGAGTACAGCGAAGGATGGTAGCTCCAAAATTGTCTTTGAACTGAAGCCGGGAGCAAAAGTCAGCATTAGTCGTAACGACATTGATACAGTCGTCACTGAACATGGAGTGGCCACTCTCGCCGGACGCTCTGTCGCGGAACGTGTCCGAGCTCTTGTTGAAATCGCCGACCCTGCTGCAAGGGAAAAGCTTCTTGCACAGGCTCGGGCGGCTTCCTACCTTTGATCCTTAGCTTCCCGCTTCATGTTCAAGCCTCACATTCGACGCAAATTCTAAGGGCTATTGTTACGAGTCCTTCATTTGCCGTCAAACGCTTTTTGCAGTTTGACGATGTCCAACTGTTTCATGCTCATCATCGCTTCCATCATACGAGCGACTTTGTCAGGATTCTTATCTGACGCCATCTTTAGGAATGCCGCAGGGACAATTTGCCAGCTAACATTCCACCGATCCTTGAGCCAACCGCATTGGGACTCTGTGCCTCCGTTTTCGATGAATGCTTTCCATAGGCGATCAGCATCGGCATTGTCATCGCAGATAGCCATGATGGATGCGGCCTCTGTTAGCTTAAAATGCGGCCCCCCATTGAGAAGCATTACCTCGTGCCCAGCGAGACTCAAGGTGACAGTCAGGGGTTTTCCACCCTGCATTATTGTATTTGTCACCTTGGAATTCTTGATAAGCCCAACGTAAAACTCAGCCGCTTCCTCGGCCCCATTATCAAACCACAGGCAAGTTTGTACTTTAATGTTGGTACCCATAAATTCTCCTCAATGGCTAGTTTTACAAAATCTTTTCATCAAAAGAACCCAAGAACATACGTTCGATTTCAAGAGCGCAGCATCGATCTGTAGTCCTAAGATTAGATAATGAGATCTCCTGCCTCGTCAATATGCTATTCTGATTTTGATTTGATTTTTTGGCTTTCACTCTTAGCCTGCAAGAGCATTTGAATGGCCCTAAACATCGAAGGTGAAGAAATAAGAAATAGTGGTTTTGTTCGCGTGCGGGGGGCGCGCGAGCACAACCTCAAGAATATAGATGTCGACATACCCCGTGATGCTCTTGTCGCATTTACAGGAGTATCGGGCTCGGGAAAATCGTCTTTAGCCTTTGGCACCCTCTATGCCGAAGCCCAGAGGCGCTATTTAGAATCTGTATCTCCCTACGCACGCCGCTTATTCAATCAGATGTCAGTGCCCGAAGTCGACGAGATCGAAGGTTTGCCTCCGGCGGTGGCCTTGCAACAACAGCGGGGGTCACCGAGCACCCGCTCCACAGTGGGCAGTGTGACGACTCTTTCTAATCTGCTGCGTATGCTCTACTCCAGGGCTGGAAATTATCCACCGAAGCAAGCGCTGCTCTATGCTGAAGCTTTTTCCCCCAATACTCCCGAAGGAGCCTGTCCTAATTGCCACGGACTGGGTCGCTTCTATGATGTGACTGAGCAATCGATGGTCCCCGATGACAGTTTGAGCATAAGTGAACGTGCGATCGCCGCGTGGCCCCCTGCCTGGCACGGACAGAATCTTCGGGATATGCTGGTAACGCTTGGCTACGATATCGATAAGCCTTGGCGGGAGCTTTCCAAGCGGGATCGCGACTGGATTCTCTTTACCGATGATCAACCCGTAGTCCCGGTTTTCGCAGGGTTTACCAGCGCTGAAGTACGCAGAGCATTGAAGCGCAAAGAAGAACCTAGCTATCTCGGGAATTTCTCGAGTGCCCGGCGTTATGTTTTGCATACCTTCGCCAAGACTCAAAGCCCTCTGATGAAAAAGCGGGTGTCGCAGTATATGGTGAGCAGTGAATGCCCTCAATGCCAAGGTAAGCGTCTGCGCCGCGAGTCTTTGTCGGTCACCTTCGAGGGCTTCGACATTGCAGCGATCCAAGGCCTATCACTCAAACGATTGGCTGACATCTTTCGACCTTATACCCAAGATGCGGCACAAGGCCTTAAAGAACTCGCAAAAAAGCATCCTGAGAAATATCTGGTTGCCCAGCGCATTGCTGAAGATTTGCTGAGTCGCCTACAGGTTCTACTCGATCTCGGGCTAGCTTACCTTTCTCTGGAACGCAGCACTCCGACCCTCTCGCCAGGAGAATTGCAACGCCTGCGCCTGGCAACTCAGGTACGCTCTAATCTCTTTGGGGTGGTGTATGTGCTCGACGAACCTTCGGCGGGTTTGCATCCTACTGACACGGAATCTTTGCTCAAAGCTCTGAAGCGATTGCAAGCTTCAGGCAACTCCTTGTTCGTTGTCGAACACGAGATCGATCTTATTCGTCATGCTGACTGGATTGTCGATGTCGGTCCAGCTGCTGGCCAGCATGGTGGTCAGGTGCTCTATAGCGGTCCCCCAGAAGGTTTGCAAAAGATAGCAGCATCCAAAACCAGAGCCTACTTGTTTGATCGGCAGGTTCTGAGGCAAAGGCTCTGGCAGCGTCCCACAAAATGGCTCAATTTGCAGGATATAAGCCGGAATAATCTGCGGGGAGTGAACGTAGCGTTCCCTCTGGGATCGCTGACCAGCGTCACCGGCGTTTCGGGCTCGGGCAAGTCGAGTTTGGTTAGTCAGGTCTTGGTGGAACTCGTGGCTGCTGCTCTCGGTCAGGATCTGCCTCTAGACGATGTCGAGGGCGAAGGGGAAGAATTGGAGCGCACGATTGTCGAAACTCTTGGAGGATCTATTGCAGGGGGCATGGAATCTATCAAGCGCCTGGTTCGGGTCGACCAGAAGCCTATCGGTCGAACTCCGCGTTCCAATCTTGCGACTTATACGGGACTCTTCGATCATGTGCGCAAATTATTTGCAGCCACAAAGATGGCTCGCGCTCGGCGCTATGATGCTGGGAGGTTTTCTTTTAACGTCGCCAAAGGGCGCTGCGAACATTGCGAAGGTGAAGGCTTTGTAATGGTCGAACTCTTGTTTTTGCCCAGTGTCTATGCGCCCTGCCCCAGCTGCCACGGTGCCCGCTATAATGCAAAAACCCTAGAAATAAAGTATCTGGATAAAAACATTGCCGAGGTTTTGCAAATGACCGTCGACACAGCGGCAGAATTTTTTGCTGATCATATTCAAGTGAACCGATCGCTGCAGATTTTGCGCGAAGTTGGACTCGGTTACCTACGTCTGGGCCAAGCAGCAACAGAACTCTCTGGGGGGGAAGCACAGCGTATCAAACTAGCGAGTGAGTTACAAAGGACCCATCGAGGCGATACCCTCTACATTCTCGACGAACCGACTACTGGCTTGCATCCGGATGATGTGGAAAAACTCATGATCCAATTGGATAAGTTGCTTGCCACGGGTAACACAGTGATCACGGTCGAGCACGACATGCGGGTCGTAGCTGCTAGCGATTGGGTGATAGATATGGGACCGGGCGCCGGGGACGAAGGCGGCAAGGTGGTCGCTACGGGATCTCCCCAGGAAATATCTCATGCACCCCATAGTCAAACCGCAAGATTTCTAAAGCGCTTCCTCGAAAATTCAGATGTGATCCAGGTGCCATAGATCTTACGTTATCGCCTCACTCAAGAAGCCAGCAAAGCAGTTGCGGACTGCTTCGTGTCTTGCGCGAGGCTTAAGCAAGGACTTACTTACACTTGAAACGCATTTGATACTGATAGCCTTCGCCTAGAACGGCGTCGCCTACCGTGGCTGTGCCACCGATGTCGGATTCTTTTTTACCACCGAAAATATAACCTGCGGTTCCCGCAACTTTCGCGACCTTCGTGACGGTCTTGCCAGTATTGTAGGTTGATTCTTCCATGCTACCGACGTACTGACTCGACTCGCTCACCTGGTAGGCCTTCTGTTTGAATTGATCACAGAAATGATTGGCTTGGCTCATACCGTCGTGAAAGCCCTCACCTTTTTCTTCCGTATTAAACTGCACCAAATGCAGTCCGTCTTCGGCGGGTCTGACATCACGATGATGGGCGCAGGAGGTCAGAAGCATAAAAACTGGGATGATGGATTTTAAAAGGCTTTAACGCATCGAGGCCCTCCGTTTGTTGAGTCAAGCATGGCCTCGTGTTTGACCATGAGACTGTCCTAGGTAAGACTCGATTTTCCTACTATATTGCGCCTATCTTTGCAAGCCGACTGCCCGACTCGGCTCGTTTTAGGGCTATGGCATCCTAAGCGACCCCCCTTCCGGCTTCTAAGGTGTGGAAACTTCACAGATTGGGCCAGACGACGGAAAGGTGCTGGAGCCTAGCACTACTTGAGCCCAATCATTCTAACTCACGTCCTGAAGGGCGTAGACAGCAAGCGGAGCCCAGTGTATGCAGTTGAGCTGCGATCTAATTCTGGGAGAAATCATGCTTCGTCGATATTCGAGCCTTTTACTTATTCTTTTCGCTGTTTTGAACGCGACCCTAGCCCTTTCTCAAGGGAAAGTGCGCATCGTGGTAAGTGTAGATTGGGAAGGCCGCACCCTCGAGCCAGAAAACCTGCTCGCCATGCAGGACTTTCGAGCTGCTTTTCCCGAAGTTCCCCTCCAGCATTTTTTGAACGCCGCCTACTACACCAAAGACGATGCCGATCCGTCGTCTATCACCAGCGAGGTTCGCTCAGTCCTCCGACCCGGCGATGAACATGGTTTACACATTCATGCTTGGCGCAGCCTCGTCCTAGCATCCGGAGTCAAGTTTCGTCGTGGTCCTTCATTCGTTGCTGGAAATGTAAACGAAGAGAGATGCGGTATCGACTGCGGTAGCGACGTTGCGCTCACTGCTTATTCGACGAGAGAGCTGCGTAAAATAATTCAGAAGAGCGTGACGGTCCTCACTGCTCAGGGCTTCGATCGACCCTACAGCTTCCGAGCCGGTGGCTGGCAAGCTGATTCCAAGGTTTTAACGGCCCTTGCAGAAGAAGGATTTACAATGGATGGATCGGCTACCGATGGGAACTATCTCGAAGAATCTTGGGGCGATTACAACCTCTATCCCTTTGTTAAACAGCTCTGGCCGACTATGACTCCCAGTAGCCAGCCTTATACATTCACTACAGCAAGTCAAAAGTCGATCTTAGAACTGCCAAACAACGGCTCCCTTGCCGATTATGTTGACGCTTCGGATATGCTCACTGCCTTTAAAGTTCAAGCAGGCCTATTGCAAGAGAATCCTAATCAGGATGTTTATTTGTCGATCGGTTTCCACCAGGAGACGGCAGCTAGCTATTTGCCTCGCTTGATCGGTGCGCTCAAAAATATCCGCGTGTATGCGCAGACTCAGGGTATTCCCTACGTTTATAATGTAGGTCCCTTCCCAGTTAAGCTCTGAAAAGAGGAGGTGATCCCCGGGCTTTCGAATCTCTATGCAGTGGCATTTTCTCAAGACTGGAAACGAGCGCTCTTAGAATGTCGAGTCGCGCACCTTCTTTCGCTTCCCTTTCCATTTTGCTTGCAACCACTGAAATCCGAGGCGAAATATAGTGGATCACGGACCCTTTGATAACGTGCGCAATCCGTTCCACCTCCTTCCAGTCAGAGCCCTCGACTGCCCCCCGTATCGAGCGCAGAAGCTCAGGGAATGTTTCAAGACGAAACGCCTCAACGATGGCTTTAATTTCAGGGTCATCTGCGACCGATAAGTCGATGTCACCTTGAAAAGCGGTTTGCTGAAGGGCAGCCGATATTTTTTCAAGCAAAGCTACTCGATCAAGTGGCTTTGTCAAGTGATCAAAAAATCCATGAGCAATGGCACGTTCCCTCTCCCCCCGCATGGCATGGGCTGTAAGCGCGATGATCGGGACTGAATAACCTTGGGAGAGAAGCCTCGCAGCCGCCGCATACCCATCCAGGACCGGCATTTGAACATCCATAAGCACGACCGCATAGGACCCTAGTAAAGCCTTTTCAACTCCCTCTTTGCCGTCACCTGCAATTGTAACTGTGGCACCTTCCCGCACCAGAAATCGCTTGATCAAGTGTTGATTATCACTTGAATCTTCAACCACCAGGATCTTAATGCCATCGAGAAGGTGAAAAGCAGGCTCTTCAGCCACGTTTTTCATTTCTGCCATGGTAGAGGAATGATCAGAAACAAATGAGAAGCTTTCCACCGGACCGGCTTCAATCGTGATTTTGAATGTGCTGCCTTTGCCTGGAACGCTGCTAATGAGAGTGAGATCACCGCCTAGTGCAAGAGACAGCCTCTTCGACAAGGAAAGGCCGAGACCAGTTCCTCCAAATTTTCGCGTCGTCGATGTATCGGCCTGGGCAAATGGTTCCCAGATTTTGTGACTTTGCTCCTCACTTAAGCCAATACCGGTATCGCGCACTGTGAAAATGAGCCTGATCTGCTGACTTTGGTCATCAGGCTGCTCCATAGCAATGGAAACATCAACGGTGCCGGATTCGGTAAATTTGATGGCATTGCCTACTACATTGACAAGAATTTGCCGAAGCCGCGTGGGATCCGTAATGATAGATTGTTGCAGAGGTCCCACAGCTATAAAGTTAAGTCCGATTCCTTTTTCCCGAGCTTGAACGATAAGAAGCTGATGGACATCTTGAATGACCTCTTCGAGCTTGAAACGCACGTGTTCGATTTCCAGGCGATCTGCTTCAATTTTCGATAAATCAAGAAGTTCATTGATCAGACGGAAAAGCTGATCGGCGTTGCGGCGAATGGTCGAAACGCAATCATAACGATCTGAAGGCGTCTGGTCGGGTTCCAATAGGAATTCCGAAAAACCAAGGATTGCGCCAAGGGGAGTGCGAATCTCATGGCTCATATTGGCGAGAAATGCGCTTTTGGCTTTGCTGGCGTTATCGGCGCTGATCCGTTGCAGCTCAAGCTCTTGCGTCAGTCGTTTTTGTTCATGAATGTCAGTACTAGATCCAAACCATTTTACGATTTTTCCGGACTCATCTTTCGAAGCGATGGCGCGACTTAAGACCCAGCGATATTGCCCATCCGCACGTCGAAAGCGAACTTCGTATTCATAAAATTCCTGGTCCACCGTGGCTGCTGCCCACGCCTCTGTTGTTCCTTTCAAATCGTCAGGATGAACAAAATCAGCCGATGTCCAGTCGCAGATGATTTCGGCACCGAGACCTGTAAAGTCGACGAATCCCTGATTAACATAATTGAGTTCACCGGACGGATTTGCAGTCCAGACGAGCTGGGGCATGGAGTCAGCTAGCTGACGAAACTGATGTTCACTTTCACGAATTGCCATTCTCGCGTTCACCTGATCCGAGACATCCTGCACAATGACGATGATACCTTCGACAAACCCGGAGGCATCAACCATTGGCTGGTAGATAAAGTTCAAATGAAAGTCCTTTGATGACCCATCCGCCTGGATCAGCTTAATCGGAACTTCGACTCCGCGAAAAGGCACAGCTGTCTTGTAAACCTCATCCAGCAAAAGTGGAAAGGCTTGCGACTCGACTTCCGGCAATGCCTGGCGCACCGTTTTACCGAGTACATCTCTATTGCCGCCAAGGAGATTCCGGTAGGCCGGATTTGCCAGCGTAAATATATGCTCAGGACCCCTCAGAACACATATCGGTATGGGTGTCTGTTCAAAGAGGTCGTATAAGCGGCCTCTTTCCACTTCTACTTTTTTTGAAGCTTCTTCCTTTTCGTGTTCGAGCTTCTTCTTCTCTCTAAGATCTGTCGAAACACAGGCGATGGCCTTCAGCTCGCCAGTGTCATTGTCAGTCATCGAAAAGACATTCCAGGAGACAGGGATTTTCTCCCCGGTATCAAATTTCTGAAAAACAACTTCTCCATCCCAATGACCATTTGAAACAACTGTCGGGAGGATTTCGGATTCAACTCTGAGCTTTTCTTCAGCCGCAAAATAGTCAATAAGTCTCGTTTTTGCTACGGCCTCCATATTCGGCAAACCGACGAGGTGCCGACCCGCCTTGTTGACAAAATACGCTGAACCATCTGGATTGGCGACACCGATAAAGGAAGGAGTACTCTCTACAACCTGTGCTAATATATTGGCTCGATTCCGCAGGCGGTGTTCCTCGGTTGCATCCCTAAAGACGAGCACAACTCCCATCAAAGATCCATCTAGGCCGCGCACCGGAGCGGCGCTGTCTTCGATGATATATTCTTGTCCAGTCTTTGATATAAGAGCAGTGTGGTTCGCCAGCCCGACGACGATCCCTTCGGCGATCACGCGATCGACGGGATTGATAGCCCGTTTTCGGGTTTTCTGATTGATGATGTTAAAAATTTCGAGAATGGGGCGGCCTCTGGCTTCTGACAGCCGCCAGCCAGTAAGTTTCTCGGCTACCTGGTTCATAAAGACGATCGAACCATCAGTGTTCACATCCGTGGCAATGACCGCATCACCTATGCTAACGAGTGTGGCTTTCAGCCACTCCTCACTCATAATCCTTTCTTCACGGGCTTTGCGGAGTTCCGTCACGTCTGCGAAATATACCGATAAGCCCTCTCTTGACCCATGTGTCTTAACAGAAAACCAGGATTCAAATGGCGGAAAATAGGCCTCAAAGTTTGCAGACGTTTCAAGCTCTACAGAGCGGCGGTACTCTTTTTCAAAGATAGATCCCACGATTTCAGGAAAGGTTTCCCATATCGTCCTGCCGATTAGCTCAGCTGCGGGCTTTCGACCCATAGCCTCCATCTGTCGATTGACATATACGAACCTCCAATCTCGATCCAAAGCAAAAAAGGCATCGGAAATTCGTTCAAATATCTGCGTCGTCACGCGTTCTGCTTCATGAGAAGCGATTTGTCTCACTTTTTCGACCTCAAGAGCGATTTTTGCACGCTCTGCGGCCCTGACTGCTGTCATATCCTTCATGGCGACGACAGCACCAATGATGTTTTCGTCCCTATCCTTCAACGCCCTACCACTGGCCAGAAGTGATCGAATTTGACCGTCTTTTGGCGCAATTACCATTTCAACATCACGTACCGTTTCTCCTTTTAAGGCGAGAAAGAGAGGTATTTCAGAGATATTGAGTGGTGTGACTCCATCACCTTTGTAAAGATTGTAGTGTTCGGCCCATCTGTCGGCAGGAATGGGCGCTTCCGGAATGCCGTGGAATTCGCGTGTCGCCTTGTTAAAAAGGGTCAAAACTCCTTCTGCGTTACATGCGACAATACCATCGGATAGATTATCAAGGACGGCGCCGAGAAAGTCTTTCTCCTTTTCCAGATCTTCGACGTACCTTGTTTGCACGAAATCTGCAGCAGCGGCTTGAATGGCTCTATGGATGGACGTTTGAATTGTCCCAAGCTCCCCTGCCTTCAAACACTCTGCTTGCTCAAGAGTTTCCAGAATGATGTCATGAAAAACCTGATATTCTTTTAGAATCTGGTCAAGCGTATAGTCAGAGGAAATACGAGCTTGGTTTGCGTGCTTAGCCGTAGGTCCTTCCGAGTAGATTTTGCCGTCATTCGAAGTTTTGGAAAGAGCCTCCCCCAGCTGAATCAAGAGCTCTGGAAGGTGGTCTTGAAGGGCGCGCTTAGCACGTTTTCCTGAAGTAGGAACGCTTTCTTCCACGCGTCTTTCCCATTCAGACATAATATTGCTTTGACCTTGTATAAGCACAAAGGCCGACGGATTTTCCAAAATCATTATAGCGGCCCCGCCTTCCTTGAAGGCCAAG
The DNA here is from genome assembly GCA_041736305.1 of Oligoflexus sp. Taxonomy (GTDB): domain Bacteria; phylum Bdellovibrionota_B; class Oligoflexia; order Oligoflexales; family Oligoflexaceae; genus Oligoflexus. The sequence goes on from JBGSTX010000025.1 coordinate 63,361, forward strand.
TGGGATATATATCGAGCGGAGTGCGTTCATGATTATTTGGCATAGCAAACCCTGTAAGGTGGTTGCCCTTGTGTAGCACTTCTAGAGCGTTAATCATACACAGTCTTCGGGTCAAGCCGGCCTTGTCCGTCCCATTTCGTTGTTGGAAAATCAGGAGAGATTTCTCCTGCACGATCGCCGAGTATAAGGTCGGAGATGAAGTTCTACTCGATAATGGGCTGGTATTGTTGAACACAGCACAAAAAGTGGGCCTTCAATGAGGGAGGCCCAGGCTTCGGGAGGCGGGATCAAGGAGCGATCATAGAGGGCGCAATATTGTAGAGAAAGCGGTAAGAGCCAGCACCATCAGCTTCTACCAATCCGAACCAGCCGCGATCATCCCAAACAGTGGGTGCCATGCCATAGCTCAGAACAGTCTGAGCGGTCGTGCGATAATACTCGCGCACAATCTCAGTGTTGCGCTCAGTCTGATTTGTGGCCCGGCCGACGCCAAATTCACCGAAATGAATAGGGGTTCCAATCTTTTGTCCGTGAGCTGCTACGGCCTGAATCGCCGCGCGGATCGACGTGCTTCCGGGCCACGCTCTGTTGCTCCCCGTCTGACCGCAGAAATCCCATGGATCATAGGTGTGAACCGAGAGCCCAACGAAAGGGTCAGCCCCTGCCCCAGGTAGACTTTCTTTGGTGGGGTAAAGCTCGTCAATAAGGGAGGAATTCCCCTGGGCGTTTGGCATTACTAGCACGAGTCGCGTGGAGTTAGCTCCGCCCGTGGCGCGAATGGCTCGGTAACCAACTTCATTGATCTCGCGAGTGAAGCCTTGAGCTACGGGATCTATCGGACTAGCGCCTCCGTTATAGTCGCCAAAGGCACGCTCAGGCTCATTCAGGACTTCAAAGATGAGCTTAGAGGAACGGCTTTTGAAAATCTCAGCAATTTGTGTCCAGAGCCTGGCGAAAGTTGCATCGTAGGCATCAGAGCCATCGTAATGCGACTTGAGCCAATGCTCATGATGGGTATTGATTATCACATACATTCCTAAAGATAGAGCGTAGTCGACGACCGAAATTGCCTGCAGGAGTCGCGGATGAGTGAGGTTGATTTGGCCTTGGCTGCCTGCCAGTGTATTGCCGGAAAATCCTTCCATCCAGGTGATGGGAATCCGGACATGGCGAAAGCCTGTTCGGTAGTAAAGGTCGATGATAGGTCGCAGAGTGGCAGGATCCGTATTATGCTGCGCTAGATCGAAAGTATTACCGAGATTGAAGCCGGCACCCATAGCCTTAATCATGCTCGCGCCCTCAGGAGTGACCGTCGTTGGGGTCGTCTGGTCCAGGAGCGAGATTGCTAAGAGCTCGGAGTCGCGCAGCGAGTTGGACTTTACGTTGACCGTGCCACCGCCACCGTTCACAGCTGAAATGTAGCGGTTCGTAGACAGCGACTGAAAGCCTATCAAATCGCCCGAAGCAACAGTCCCGGTTCCTCGCTGTCGCAAAAGGCGAAAGAGCTCCCAAGAGTTGGGGCTGAAAGCAGCTGGTCGGAAACCAACTCAAAGCTGTTCATGGGAGCGACATGTAAGCGTAGAAATAGTTGTGCATGTCTCAAAAACTAGTCTAAATGCCTGAAAAAATAAGGATTGACTCAGCTCGATATTGCGAATATTCAACAACTGTAATTTTGTATGGACTCCATAGATTTCGGGAGGAAGTCTATGTTTCTTTCTGTTTCAAAGGCTGCTGAATATATCGGTGTTTCTATATCAACCC
>JBGSTX010000091.1:0-19319 GCA_041736305.1 Oligoflexus sp.
CCAAAGTTTTTGTTTGCTTATAGAGGGCTTTTGCCTCTTCCTGGGTTGGGGGTCGATCGAGCAACGCATGTGATAGAAAGCGCAGAGTTCTCAGTTCATCAAAGGGCGCAGCTAAAAGGCTGGATGATAAAAAGCTGAGCCATAGCATGGCAAGGCTACTTTTAAGTGAAAAGCTCATGGATTCGGCCTCCACTTATGGAATTAGCAAGCTCTGCAAAACCCATGGTATCAAGCAGGGACGCTACCAGCATCTCGGGAGTGATCTGCGTTTCTGGGGTGCGAGCGGTGGCTTGCCCGTTCAACCAACCCTGAGCTTGTGCCTGATTATCAGTTCTGCCAATCACTCTATTATCAAGCACGCCCTTTCCCATTACTATGGCCGAGGCTGAAGGCCAATGATCGGTGCCGAGGGCAGCATTAAAAGAAGGACTGCGCACAAATTCCGAGCTGATGAGAATCGTGGTGTTATCCATAAGACTCGAACTGGGGTGCTGCGGATCAGCTGTGTTGAGCAGGTCATTGACAAGGATAGCGAGTTGCGAGGCGAAGAGGCGGAGCAAAGGCACATGCTGCGTTAGATGATTGGAGTGGGTATCAAAGCCATCGATGCTGACGGTAACAAACGGTGAAAGGCCCGATGCCAGCGTTAAAAAGGCGCTTGGCATCAGGCTTTTAGGACTCCAATCTTCGGTGACGCCATAGCGGTCTTTGATAGTCTGATCCAGTGCCAGCTTTTTGCCAACCCCCGTTGCATAGAGTTGATCCAACTGACTGGAGGCACTTTGCCACCCGGCCATAGCATTCTGGGCACTTTGATTCTGGCCTTCTCGGTGGATTTCATCTAACTGCTTGATCAGGCTATGCACGGGATCAAAGCTACTGCTTTTTACATACTGATTAAAGGGTCCTCGCAGCATCTCAGCAAGGCCAGCACCGTTCTGCGCTTGCAGGGGTGGATTGGTCATCTTGCTGCCACCCAACGGAATGGGTCCTCCTAACACAACATGGGCCGGAAAGCTGCCTGACGCCAGACCCATGAGCGCAGTCAGCGCTGGATACTCTCGACTGCGCGACAAACTTAAAACTCCAGAAAACATATAATTTTGTGCCAGTTCATGAGCGGTGACTTCAGTAAATATCCCATTGATAAATGCTGTAGGTACAGCCGCAAACGCTTGTTTCGCAGGCTCAAGTCCCCAGCCGCCGATCAGACTAGGTTTACCTGAAACCGCAAAGGTGCCTAGGTTTTGATAGGCCGCGTTGTAGACTGAGCTGGAAAGTTTTGTGCCGATCACAGGATCGCAGGCGAGGTGAGCATCCCATCCGCCTCTCAGGAAAATATGCAAAAACTTTCGACCATTCGTGGCGGCCTGCGCTAGTGGTACATGCATAAGCGATGTGAGCGGCAGCTTGTGGGAAAGCTGTGCCCAGGCCAGCAATTCCGCTGCGCCTAGTAAAAGGGTTCGCCGGGAGCACGGAGGTTTTTTCTTAAATTTGCTCATACCGTCCAAAACTCCTGACTCGACAAGAGTGCATAAAGAACGAGAACCCAGACAGTCGGCGGCCACTGCTCGCGTTGCATGATGTCAATGGCCGTTGAGCGCAGCAAATCTAATTCAGCAGCACGGGGCGGACGACCATAAAGTCGCCAATAGAAATCTTCTAACTGCGCTAACCAACGATCTTCCTGCGCCTGCAACATTTCAATGTCTGCATTTTGATCCTCTCGCTCTTCCGGCAGGATCGGATGATCGGTGGTAAGATCACAATGCTGAAAAAGAAGGGGACCGTTTGTATCAGGTTTAGCCTCACGCCAGACTACGGCCGCTGCGACGTCATAGGCGATACGGCGAATCAAGAGCAAGGTTTGAACCTTAGGTATGGGATCGCGTTTATTGGCACTGATGAAGTCTATTCCCCCAAGGGGAACTCCATACTGCTCAATAATAAGGTCATGAAAGCGACCATCGTCATCAGTCCAACCTAATTCAAATTGCAAAGCTTGTTTTAATTGCCTTGAGATTTGTTCTGGAGTGAGGCGTATGACGGCCTGGGCTGGGGCAATATATTCCGCACCGGCATACTCTGCTGCTGTCTCTGCCTCTTTGGAGTCCTTCCGGCACTTGCAGCTGCAGAAGGAGATCGTGATGAAAAGTAAGAAAGTAAGTAATCGCATTCCGAAGGCCAACCTTTGCTAGGGCGTCTCTATCTCGCCAATTCTAGTTTAGCATCGGTTCTTTTGTGAAAATCCTAAGGACATAGTTTAAAAAATTGATTTGTCTTTCCCTATGCTTAAAGCATAATCAGACTACGCGCTGCGTGTAGACTGCAATGCTGGGAGAATAACAAAGCCTGTCGCCTGGTGATTCCCTAAGAGTTGCATGATTCTCAAAGTCATGCTGTCATCTCGTAGACAGCCAGCTACCGCTGCGAATCCGTCAACATCAGAGCCGGTGGCGTCCCGGATAGTGATAACAGGTGCATGGGCCGAGTCGCAGCGGTAGATATCGCCCTCAGGCTGAAGAACGTGCAAAAGAGTGCCTAAAATCTATCGATAGTAAGGAGACCTCTACTTAGAAAGTGAGCATGGAGACTCACGGGCGCTGTCGAACAGAAGTCTCATGCTGCGATAAAACTCACATTTCGAGAAGCGGCTTAAATCCGCCCCAGAACATCCGCTTCCCATCGAAGGGCATAGATTCAGGTTTGGACAGGCGCGAATCTTTCATCGCTACTTCCCAGGCCTTATCGCGAGTTTTCTTGTCTGGCCATACGCAAAACGATGCGACTACAGTTTCATTATCTTCAGCATTCACTGCGCGGTAGAAATCGGTGACCTTTCCACGCGGTACGTCGTCGGCCGTGGCTTCGCAGTAGCTGAGCATACCTTGCTCTTTCATGACTATCGCGAAAGTCTCCGCTATGGCCTTGTACGCGGCCTCGTTGCCTTTTGGGAGAGGCAAGCAGAAGAAATCAACATAGCTCATGGCGATATTCCTTTCTCTCAACAGACGGGTGGATCTGCGGGAAACGCCCGCACGCGACCCTAGCCAAAGCACGCTAACACAGCTGGAATGCAGACGGCCATGGAGTCAAATATGTAATCATCGTATGTACGGATCCCAGCTTTCTCCTGAGCAATGAAGGCGGATTCTCCCGCGTTCAAAGTAAAGGTACGTTCGTACCTAAGCCCTGCCAACCTAGACAAACGAACAATGCTGAGGGTACACCCCTGCAGCCGCGTAGTGGCATCACCAATCTGCAAGGCTTGGTTTTCAACTTCGGTGCGATAGAGCCAGCGTCGTCCGCTAGGCGACGTTATTTTGAGAAGGACCTTGCTAAGAGGAGGCGTGGCTATGAAATTTCTGAGTCGCCAGCGAAAGCCTTCGAGAGTTGCTCCCGTATGCGTCACCAGCGATTCGTCAGCATGGGAAAATTGCTCCTTTAAAACCAGCAGGAATGGGAATATTCTTGTTCGTCACCGTATCTTAGCGACACTCCAAACTTTCGCTCTGAACACGGATTGTCTGCGTAGAGGGTATAGTCATCCGAACGACTGCTGGCACATCGAGAATCTCAAGCGAGAACTTCAGAATCATGAAGCCGCGTACATGAAAATCTGTACAAAACCATTTCGCTAGAGCGCTTTTGGTGATCGCTTGCATCAGCTTCAGCAGCACTATTTCACAGGGACGGGCAGGGACTACATAAAGGCCCCGATGCAGTGTTAAAGCATGGATGAGTTCGCGGTGCTATCCAGCTCTATTTTGGCTTCTTCTTGCCCTGATGGAGGCTATTAGTTTAAGCTTCTCCAAAGAAATCAAAATTTATAGCGATTATTTCGGAGAATATCTGTGAAAAAGAGTTTGAGCCTCCTATGTATTCTTTCCTGGCTTAATTTCCTTGCCTGTCAGTCGATTTCAGATAAAAAAGTTGAGCCTGCCGAGGAAGGTGCGCAGGTTAAATCCGCAGATGCGATAGACTCAGCAGATGCGCTGGACTCACTCGATTCCATGGATGCGATGTCTGCCTTCCGGCTGCCCCGCGGAGTCTTCACAGTCTCATTCTACGATCCAAGTCGCTTATCAACGCGCTGCCCTGCCCCCAAGGGATTGAGTTCGAGCAATGGAATAAGCCCAGCAGAAGGCGCTTTTGGAATCGTCTGCAATGATAACTGGATTGCGTTGAATAATCCCGCTGATGTCCCTGATGTCGAATATACCGATATCCAGCATGTCAAAGCCAAAGGCTATAATATCAATTCGAACGAAGAATATCTTAAGTTAGCCTTGGAGAAGTGTAACGGCAAATGCGTAAGGATGAGAAACAATCGCTACGAGATCAACGTGCCCCAATGCAAAAAAATGTGCTCAAACAGAACCTATTACTTAAAAACCAATAAGAGCGGCAGAAAGTCGTTCAAAGTGTTCGTGGAATCGGCATGCCCAGCACGCCATTGGAAGAACTACTTCAAAGCAGCTGTCGGAGTTGACGATAACCACTGTGATCGCGCCAATCATGTCGATGTTTCGACTGGTATGTTTAGTTCTGAATTTGGTTTCACACCCCAAATGCAGGATCGCGTCCTCGCCTATATCATCAGGAAGTTGTGAGGCAGGCGAGAAAACCGGCCCTCTCCGCGAGGAGAAGGTCGGTTTTCGAGAAGCGGAAATCAGCTCACTCTATGCGATGGGGCTTTACATGGGCTTCGGTAAGCCTGTCAAGTCTGCTGCCTTCCTGCAATCAGCCACTCGGGGTAGACCTCGGCACGGAACCTTGTGATGCATCGATGCGCTTGTTTTATTACCTACGGGCAGTTCGACTCGCCCCAGTCTTTGGCTCGACCTGCGCTATAGGCGTTAACGCTTGACCTGTAAACACCCTGCTGCCAGATTTCTGAACCAGGTCGCAAGCTAGGAATATTTCCGACCAGCGGGTGCTCAAGGTCCCCCGTTGAGGAATTAGATCGAGCGAGGGGTCACGCGACAGCTGAATTGCTGGCGATCGGTTTCAGCCGTCTTCACAAAGGTGCAGATAAGAGGAGATGCGGCCAGGGCCTTGAGGTTTAGACCGAACACCGGGTTGAGCGGCACACCAGCTTTGGCAAGAGTCAGGGCAAGGGTTTTGGCATTTTCGCCGGCTATGTCGACTTTTTTATCATAATAGGTAACACCGTTGCAGCTGTTGGCTTCTTGGTAAGTATTGCCATGAGGTGAGGTCAGTTCAATGTAGCCGACGTTGCAGAACAGTGATTTTACCATCCACAGGGTCTCTATTTTAGCGATGGGGCCCGGCAGGTACTCAGTTGCCACATTCTCATCAAGGAGAATGTTGATCACGACGGCAGAGTCTTCGGGGCTCATGATGATGTCGTCATGAGCGATAGCATTCTGAGATTGCAGACCAGAATTCTGACTGCTGCCGCAGGCTGTGATGAAACTAAGGGTCAGTGCCAGAGTGAGATTTTTCATGCGTATTATCCTTCGTTTGGTGAGTGAGCTTTCCTTCTGTCGAGCCACTTATAAGGAAGCCCGTTCGGATGGACAAGACCAATCGAGCCTGGCAACTCGCTTTCCACTCTCCGCTAAGCTCGATCTGAGAGTGCTATCTGGCCAAAGCATTCAGGACCTTCGCTCTGCTTTGCTCAGGCGTGATGGAAGTCCCCGAGTGTCAGCGCAGCTGAAAAAGAAAAAGGCGAGCGGGATGCTCGCCTTTGTTGGGCCTTGGACAGGAGAGGACTTACTTCTAGTTGTTGTGGACATTGCCGACGCCGATAATACTCGGTTGGCTCTCATCACAGGCGCTGCCATCGACCAACTTCGCGGCTTCCTTGTCAATTCCGATGAAGCAGCGGACCATGCCCTGGGCATCGTTCACGCAGACCAATGTATCGAGGCGTATGCTCACGGCGCTTCCGCAGGGAAGCTGCCTGGCAGCCGGTATCTTGGTCAGAGTATGATAAAGATTCTCAGCTGCTTCGCCGGTCAGGATGATATTAACGTTAGATGGTGTTTCGATACTTAAAAATTCACCGACGCTTGTTTCGGCATGACTGATGGAAGAGCAGAGAGCAAGGGTCAGGAGGACAAGGCGGCCAATATTTCTCATAAGAAACTCCCTTTGGTAGAGCCCCTCTTTAATCCGGGTAAGCCATCTTGTCAAGTTCAATCGATGTGCAGCTTAAGTTAAGATGGGAACATAAGAAATTTTATAGGGATGCGATGGATGACTGCGGATTCCAAGATTATCAATGCATTAATGCTCGAATCACCGGACTCCAGTGGCATCCTCGCTCGTCTGCATCGGCTGCAGAAGAGCCGGTCCAGCAAGTGGTCTATGCAGCTGGTCTGCAGGAAAGTGGGCATTCCGTCCACTGGCTATTTCTCGGACGTGATCAACGGCAAGCGTAGCTTGCACCCCAAGTACCTGCCTGGCATCAGCAAAACTTTCGGTCTCGATAAGTTGCAGCAGGATTATCTGGCTCTTATGGTCAACCGGGACCACAGCCGTGACGATGAAACGCGAAACAAGCTGCAGGCCGAGCTGAAGCAAGTCGCAATCATGATACAGGTGCAGTTCATACCGATTCCAGCCCAGTTATCCGACGATCTGCTCTGGCATTTTCTGGTCTTTTCGGCCTTTTCACTGTTCGAGTCGCCACCCACGCAGACCCAGCTTGAGCAGTATTTCGGTCTTGAGTTGCGCGCCGACATCGATCGCTCACTGACCAAGCTACAGGCAATGGGTCTAATTGAAAGGCAAGGTGACAGCAGCATGCTGGTCAAAAGCCGCATCATTTTTAGTGAAGCGGAGGATGGATTCTCGCATATCGATTTCACCGAAAAATCGATTCAGGAAGCAGCTCAGAAGGCGCGCTTTTGGTACCAAAAGCCAGATCAATCTGCTTTTCTTTCGACAATCATCACCGTGCAGAAGGCTGCTTACGAAGCCGCGCTGCCCACTGTGAGGGCGCGCATTCTCGATATCCTTGCCGATCTCGACAGCTCAAATGGCGATCAGATGGTGAAGTTCAATATGCAGCTCTTTCCCTACGATCCCAAGGTTTAGGACACGGAGGCTAGTTGCTAAGCCTTTGCTTCATAGCCACTGTTAGCTGGATGGCGAGGCCTTTTACACGATCGCTGTGATAGCGCATTGCAAGATGATATTTTCCTTTTCCTACCAACACATGGCATCAGGCATTCTTGCCACTCCAGTCTGCATGAGTCGCGTGCCTATTCCTCCAAGACACCCGAGAAAGCGCTTCATGAACTTCTTACCCGCAAGTAAAACTTGTGTGTTTGAAGGTGTAAAAACCCGAATATACTAGAATAAAAATGATCGGGAAAGGTTGCTTAACCAAGGCTCAGGAGCAACCGATGACATTAGATATTGCCTAGGAGGCCCTGTAGGATGTCCACCCTTCCGAAAAAACTTGAACTCTCTCCATTGTTCGAGAAGGGCTGCGCCGGCCATTCGGTACTCGTTTACGATGAGTCCAGCTACCTAGTAAATTCGGTCGCCGAATATATAAGGCTAGGGCTTGCCGACAATGAAGGGATCCTCCTCATTGTTCGCTCACGTCAATGGCGGAATATCCGTCATACTTTGAATCTCCCCGAAGCGCGTTGGGCTTCACTCTATGCCCGCAAGCAGGTTCTCTTTATCGATGCCCAGGCTATTTTCGAAAGTTTCTTTGCGGGAAGGCCCTTTGAAATCGATGAGTGGAATGAGCTTATCGGCGGAGCTATCGCGAGCATGCAGGGGCATTTTCCAAGGGTACGTTGCTACAGCGAGCAAAGCAATCTCCTGGTAGACCGCGGGCTAGCTACTGAGGCAAAGCTCCTGGAAGATGCCTGGAATCATTTACTCCAGACAAAGATAGATGTCTCTGTCCTTTGCGCTTATCACGAAGGGTGCGGTAGCGCCTGTGGGTTGAAGACTGACGAGATCGTCCAACGGCATGCCGAACATATCAAGCTCGAGAGCTACGATGGTCCCGATTCACAGGCTGTTCTTAATCAAAAAATTGCGTTTTTAGAGCAGCGATCTCTAGCTTACAAGTCTAAAGCTCTTGAAGCCAAGAAATTTCAAAATGAACTGCAGCTCGCGAAGCAGGAACTGATTCAAGTAAGCAAACTCCACAATCTCGGGGAGCTTTGTGCCAGCATTGTACATGAACTCAATCAGCCACTGACGATTATGAAAGGTGGCATTGAACAAGCTTTGATAGCGTTAAAAAGGGAAGGTGAGAACTCATCTCAGGACCTCAAAGAAGTTGAACGCTGGCTGACCAGCTTAAACGACGCCTCGCATCGCATGATTAAGATAGTGAAGAACGTCCTCGACTTTGCCAATCAACAGCCGCGAGAGCTGAAGCCTATTTCGGTAAAAGCAGCACTGGCCAAAGCTATGGAGCTCATGCGGGGGAATCTAGCCATAGCATCGGTCCAGGTTCAGCTCGAAATCGAGGCTGCAAACGAGTTGAATTCGTTTGGTGACGAAGATCTGCTCGTTCAAGTTTTCATTAATATTTTGAGCAATGCGCGAGATGCCTTAGCTGCGGTGAAAGGTGTGAAGACGATCAAAGTAAAGTGCGGCGTAGCGCTAGGAGAAATAATCGTCACTGTGTCGGACAATGGCGGGGGTATGGACGAAACGGTCAGGAATAAGATCTTCAACCCATTTTTCACGACCAAATCAGCAGGGACGGGCACGGGACTTGGTCTCTCGATTTCGCAAGGCATCATCAGTCAGCATAAAGGTCGGATCAGCTGTGATTCCAAACCGGGGATCGGCACCACCTTTACAATCTCTCTACCTTCCTATACTGCTGCAGTCTCAACAGCTGCCTAAAAACTAAAGTATATCGCTTTAAATAGAATTGAAGATGCCTTACTCTTATTGTGCAGCTTCTGTAGAGATTGAGTACGTTGGGAGGGGATACAGCGTTGACACAATATGCGATCGAAACCAAAGAGCTGGTGAAGACCTTCGGAGAAACCAAAGCTCTCGACGGCATTAACCTCAGAATTGACCGCGGCACAGTCTATGGGCTTTTAGGTCCAAACGGTGCCGGCAAAACCACAACCATTCGCGTGCTCGCGACCCTTCTGAAGCCGAGCGCCGGGCAGGCTAAGGTCCTTGGTCACGATGTACTGAGCGAAGCGGCTACCGTCCGTGAAAAAGTAAGCCTCACCGGGCAGTATGCTTCCGTTGATGAGGACCTGACCGGCCACGAAAATCTCATATTGATCGGGCGCCTGCTCGGTTATTCTTGGAAGCGGGCGCGAGAGCGCTCCGGCGAGCTCCTCGAGGCCTTCGGCCTATCCGAGGCGGCGAGCCGTCAGGCGCGCACCTACTCAGGCGGTATGCGGCGGCGCCTCGATATCGCGGCCAGCCTCGTGACTAAGGCGGAGCTTCTCTTTCTTGATGAACCTACGACCGGACTTGACCCGCGCAGCCGCAATCAGGTCTGGGACCTGGTCCGGCAGATTGCAGCCGAAGGAACGACCGTCCTCCTCACAACTTAGTATCTTGAAGAAGCCGATCGCCTAGCTGAACGCTTGGCCGTCATCGATCACGGGCGCGTTATTGCCGAAGGTACCAGCCGCGAGCTCAAAGCTTCCGTGGGCGGTCATACCTTGCACGTGCATCTATCTGACCAGGAGAAGCAAAAAGAAGCTTCAACCCTGATTACGAAGCTGCTCGGAAACGCGCTCTTGCCTAACAATGAAACCACAAGTCTGGCGGTGAAGGTACCGGATCCGACCGCCGCGGCGGACATTCTCAACGCGCTGTCCCGTGCGCAGATCCGCATCGTCGACTTCTCACTTGGGGCCCCGAGTCTGGATGATGCATTCTTTTCGCTGACTGGTAAGCCCACTCAAGAGGGGCGCAATGCTGCTGAGAAAGGAGCTGTTCCATGAGTCAGGACAATATTGTGGCAGGAGCTGGAAAATTCGTCACCTCGGAAAGGCCCCGACCGCCCTCCGCGCTTTCGGCCGTCACAACTCTCGCGTGGCGAGCTATGCTCAAAATCAAGCATGTGCCTTTTCAACTTTTTGATGTGACGATCACTCCCATCATGTTCACCCTGCTCTTCACTTTCATCTTCGGTGGAGCCCTTGCTGGTTCGCCCAGCGAATACATTCAGTTTTTGCTCCCGGGAATTCTCGTACAAACAGTTCTCTTCATTACTGTTTACACAGGCGTCGGGCTCAACACGGACATCCAAAAGGGGCTGTTCGACCGCTTCCGCTCGCTTCCCATGTGGCAGCCCGCGCCTATCCTCGGCGCGCTGGTCGGAGACCTTTTTCGCTACTCTATGGCTTCTGCTCTGATTATTGTACTCGGTCTGATCCTCGGCTTTCGCCCGGCAGGGGGAATCATAGGGGTCGGCCTGGCCTTTGTACTGGTCCTTATCTTTTCGCTCGCACTCTCGTGGATCTGGGTAATTTTCGGCATGAAGGTGAAGACTCCGGAATCGGTGATGACATCGAGCTTTCTATTCCTCATGCCTCTGACCTTTGCCAGTAACATCTTTGTGGGTCTCGAGACAATGCCCAGCTGGCTACAGGCCTTGGTGCGTTATAATCCTGTTACCCGTCTGACCAGTGCTGCTCGAGGTCTCATGCATGGTCAAGATGCAATGGCTGATGTGCTATGGGTGCTGCTAGCTTCGGGGCTCATCGTTCTCGTTGCGGCGCCGATCGCTATGCGCATGTATCATCAGGAACGCTGAAGGTATCTTTAAAATTCCGTGGGTTCCTTGGCTCCACCGCGAGCGCTTCGCTCAGCTTCAGCCTTTTGAGTTTTCAGGTAGTCTTGGATAGCTTTCCATAGAGCGGGCAACTGCTCGTCTTTAAGTTCAGCATAGAGCTCTTTGGCTTGATAGATAAGCTCGGCGCTCTTATCTTTGGCAAAGTCTTCGAGCTTTGCGCCGCTCTCACTAGCGTCGGGTAGTTCCTTCTCGAGCTGCTTTAGCTTGCTCTTCGCTTTCCTAATGCTCGCATCCTGTGAAGATGAATGCTGAGCCCAGGTGTGTCCGGCCCAAAATCCTAGTCCAGCGACTACTAAGGTACGAAGTGGTTGCGATCCCATGAGACCCCCTTAAAAGAGCTTAAGTGCCTCAAAAAAACCTATAAATCTAGCCAAAATATGAGAGCAGGAGATAGCTGAAGTTAAATTCGGTAATGCCAAGTAAGCTGAGGACTATTTATCTATCGACAAAGCCATTTCCACAAGAGACTTCCACTCGGGTCCCGGCGCGGGAGGCAGCCCCGTGTTTTGATCATTGTTATAGCTATGGACTGCAATTTCTCTAGCGGCATTGAAAGCCCGATAGCAGGAGCCTCGCGAACCCTGGCCCGGAGCGTCGAGCGGAACAAAAATTGTCCGTCCCGAAGAATCCAGCCAGTTGTTCTTGTAAAGCCTCTCGCACTCGGCAGCGCTAATATCTGGTTTTGCTCCGATTGTAGGCTCTAAACTGAGAAAGCCTTTCACTTGCAGTCGCACGAAATTCTCGCTAGAGATGCCCATGCTATCGAGCCATTCGAGAGCGAGACTGTCGGCTTCACCCTCAGAGGTAAAAAATCCAAGTCCTTCATCGGCAGCTAATTTAAAGAGCTTGCTGTTGCTGCTATCGAGCTGCTGGACTTTGAGGGGAAGCTCAGATCCAACCTGCTGCCAAGCCTCCCAGGCAGATGGATAGGCGGGCTTTACAGTAAAGAATTGATGAAAAGCTCCGCGCCCGATCAATGAGCCCATACTGTCAGCTATCTGCGGTAGAAAGAATTCACTATCCTTCACGGAATCAAGGCACTCTTGGCTCAATCTTTCATACTTATTATAGGCCGGAAGAGCGGCTTCTATCAGGGGCTCAAAGGGAAAGGTGCCTACTGCCTGACTCAGTTCGTTGTAATGCACCGCAAGTCTACTGCAGGCATGTTCGCAGGGAATCTTCTGCTCACAACTGGATTTCTGGAAAATCGTCGATAGGCTCGCCATAGGTAGGAAGAGAATGCTGTCAAGCTTCTGATTGGGGACCGGATAAAGCTTGCGCCAGGGACGCCAGCGATCGGCGGCGAGTTGGTCGAGCTGTTTTTTGAGACCTTCTAAGGAAGGTTCTCGCTGCGGCTTGACGGTCGGCGACTTGGTGCCGAGACGATAGGTATAATTATAGACCTCAGCAGGCGTGACCATATGGGCCATATAGTACTGGCCCAACTCATGAGCTAATGCAGCGATCACCTCAGCTTCTTCGTATTTAGCGATGAGTCCGGTATGTACCACAACGCTTGAGCTCACTTGGCTCGTGCAGATCTTGGAATAAGTCGTAGCCGCTAATGGCATCGACTCGCCCTGTCCGCAGCGACCTGAGAGCATGACTGTATCGCCTGAGATATCTACCTGGCAACTCGGGTAGGGCGCGAGCATCCAGCGAAGAAATTCGATGCGTTGCTCCAAACTCATTTCATGAGAAGGCGGTAACTTGCCCGAAAATTCGCGCGGAGAAAACGCATTGTTTTGCCGATCAAAATGCAAGGCAGATGCATCGCTTCCAGCAGAGTTCGAAGATTTTGACTCGGCCTTTAGATATTGGACCTTTAGCTCCAGGCAAGCCGTCGCTCCTGTAGTATAGGCGATAGGATCTGGACTATTAAATAGCAGTGCTTGGGGTTTTGGGGTGTTCTTAAGATGCTCAGAATATTTTTGCCGCAGATTTCGGTCGATGCTGTCTAACCAATACTGCATGCGAAGAGCAAGCGGATGATTTGCAGCCAAGGGGGCTTTATCGAGATCTTCTTCTTGTCTATCCGCATATTTGAGAAAGTCTTCGCGACTTAAGTCTATCCATTGGAAGCGTGAGCTGTCGTTCGTCACGCGGTTAAGTATCAAGCCATCATCTGAGGATTGTGTTTTGCAGCTACATAGGAAGAGATAAAGTAAGGCAAGAATTTTCGGCATGATAGAACTCCAGCGGAAATCAAATGCAAACCTCAGATGATGGAAAGTCTTGAATACTTACTGAGTGGTAATGCAAGACTATGCCCAGAGGTCATTTTTGGAATTATCGGGACTTGGCCGGTAAGAATCTGTTTAAGAATCAGTCAGTGATAGGCTGAGAAGTAACAGCCCCTAATCAGTGAGCCATTGGTCTAAAAATCATTACTTGCAACGACCAATTCTTAGACAGCCTCGATTGAGAGAGAATCAGCCTTTCAATTACAGATACATGCATAAACAAGTCAAAATTGCATTGCCAAAAAGGGGTGGGTTGTTTATACGTGAAGAGCGTCTCTCTGGCGCTTCTATGCTGCGTTGATTCTCTTTGATTGTGTGGAAAGGAACCTGCTCTATGATGAAACACGTCCTCCTCTTAATGGGTTTCACAGCCCTCGCTACAGTCAGCTGTAGTGATGGGGGCCCAGATGCCCCCGGAAATGACTCTTCAACGGCTTCCATATCCATCGGTGGATTTGAGCCAAAAGCCGGCGATCCCGACTGGCAAAAACTCAAACTAGAACTGACCAAGGCAAGTAGCGACAAGATCGCAAAGGAGTACGATCGTTCTGAGTTTAAGGACAGCAAGCTCAACGACGTGTCGATCAAGGTCGAATACAACACCTATCGTTTCCTCCTCGCTTACTTCGATAAAAACCAAAAGCTTGTTTATGAATCTTGCCCCAGCGAAAAAACGCGCGATCACGTGATCGTCACCAGCGTTTATGAAGCGAAAGTCAAGATCTGCAAAGCTGGTTCTACGGCGCCCATTGCGGAAGTGGAGTTGAAACCAAGTGCGAATGTTTCAATCGCCCCGTTCTTTGGAGCCGGCCAAGACGACAAGATCGCTGAGGTAGTTCCTTGTTCCCAAAATGGCAAGGCTCTAGCCGGCACCGACGACGTCTATGGGAGCTGCATCGACCAAAAGACTTCGTGGTCCGTCCAAGGTGGGCAGATCTACCGTCGCGGCCAACTCTTTCCCATCAAAGGAGCGAATTGGTCAGGTCTCGATAACGACCAGACCAAACTCGCTGGCCTTTGGAATGGTCGTAGCATCGACAGCTACCTAGACCAAGTTGCTTCGGGTGGATTCAACGCCTTGCGCATACCGATCACACCTGACGTCTTCACCAAAACTACAGGCTCTGACGGCTATGCCAATCCTTTGGATATGCTGAAGGCACTTCTGAAGTCAGCTGAAGCCAGAAAAATCGCGATTCTTCTCGATATTCACAACTGCTCGATGAATTCAGGTTACATGACAGGAACACCTGAGGCCTGCGCAGGATATGGCAAGCAGGGCTGGCTGAAGACCTTAGGCCAACTCGCTGAACTATCGAAGTCTTACTCCTACGTGGTCGGTATCGACCTCTATAACGAACCCCATAAGTTCACCTGGGATGAGTGGAGCGTGATGGTTGGCGACGGAGCTAAAACTGTTCTCGCGATTAATCCGAAGATACTCGTCTTCGTTGAAGGTGTTGGTGACGCTTCGGCATTTGGAAAGAACAATCCTTTCTGGGGTGAAAATCTCTTCGAAGCCCATACGAAACGTCCTAAAGTTCCGCTGAGTCGTCTGGTCTATTCACCGCATGTTTATGGCCCCGACGTCTTTAAGCAGACTTATTTTGCTAGCAAAGACTTCCCCAAGAATATGCCGGCCATCTGGGACGAGCACTTTGGTTACTTGCGTGAAAAAGGCTATGCTATCGTTGTCGGTGAATTTGGTGGCAAATATCGAGACGCTGCGGACATCGCCTGGCAAAAAGAGTTCGTCGCTTATATCGCAAAAAAGAACTTAGGATTCTTCTACTGGACTTTGAATGCTAACTCAGGTGACACCAATGGTCTCCTCTTAGACGAAGGCCAATGGGAGAAGTGGGACACCAACAAGCTCCAACTTCTCAAACCTATTCTCTGACTTTCTCTAGTTTTTTAGCTATTATCCCTATTGCGCGCCCCTCTCTCACCGAGAAAGGGGCGCCTTTTTATTACTACAAAACCTGCATCCAGTGGGGACTTACCGCAAATGCCGCATTGATCAAGCCGACGTGCGAGTACGATTGAGGGAAGTTGCCGAGCTGTACTCGATTTCCAGTCAGCGCCACGTGCTCGGCGTAGAGGCCCAGATGGTTGGCATATTGGTCGAGCGAGGCCAAGAGTTCGCGCCCTTTGTCGATCTCGCCGATCGCAGCATAAGCTTGCGAAAGCCAAAAAGAGCAGATCAAAAATCCACTTTCAGGGGTTCCGAAATCATCGAAGCGGCGATAGCGGAAGAGCAGATTGCTACCCGGTGTCGAATTTTTATCGAGAGCCAAACCAAGCGCAATGCCTTCGGTGGTCGAACGGTTCAGAGCCGCATCCGGAAAGCGTAGGACCGGCAGGAGCAAGAGCGAAGCATCGAGTGAGTTGTCCTCTGGGCTGTTGCAGACGACGCCATCGCGGACCGCAGCATAGATGCGATCGGCAGCGCGCTGGCGGTGCTCCTGGTAACGCGTCAGCGTCTGCTTGTCCATCGGACCCATGCTGCCCTTTTCCAGAATTTGGATCATCCGGTCGAGGCCGGCCCAACACATCAAATTAGTGAAAGAGTGTTCAAACTGCATCCCTCGCAGCTCCCAAAGACCAGCGTCGGGTCGACCAATCGACTCGATGCAGCGTTCCGTGAGCCAAGTCATAATGCGATGTAGGTGGGACTTGCGCAGAAAATGAAAACGCTCGTCGAAGTATATCGGCGAAAGCGTCAAGATCAGCTCGCCATAGACATCGTTTTGCACCTGAGTAGCAGCGGCGTTGTTGACCCGAACCGGTGCTGCTCCTTCAAAGCCTCGCCACTGGGTCATCGTCTTCTCAGGCAGGGGCAAGGATTGGTCGATCGTGTAGACCGGCCCGAGTTCGTGATTGAAATCGATAATGTTGATCAGAAAGCGGAGAAAGCCTTCGATCTCTTCGAAGTGACTCAGATGATAGAGAGCGCTCAGAGTGAAGAAAGAATCGCGCAACCAGCAGAAGCGATAGTCCCAGTTCCGTTCCTCCCCATGAATTTCGGGGAGGCTCGTCGTGGTCGCGGCGAGGATCGCACCCGTATCTTCGTAGCAGTGTAGCTTGAGTGTGATGGCTGAACGAATCGCTTCGGCTTGATGAAGGACCGGACTCGAGCAGTGCTTGACCCATGTCCGCCAGTAATTCTCCGTCTTTTCGAGAAAGGTCAGACACACTTTACTCAAATCATCTTCGAGAGGCAGGTCCCACATCAACGCAAAATAGAGCGGCTCCTGCAATAGAAATTCTTTTTCTTCCTGCAAGTACGTCAGAGGCATATTAGTAACAAGACGTAGCTCGCCGAGCGGCAGGCTAAAACGCATATGGCTATTGCCGCGCAAGGCTTGCGCTGGAAGCTTTTCCCAGCCGTTGACCGGTTTGCAGCTGACTTTAATGCGGAGCATTCCCTTGGACGGCCGCAGAATACGGATGACCGAGGCAGGCCGAAAGGTGCGCCCGTACTGTTCAAAGCGGGGACAGAAATCGATGAGTTCGGCCTCGTTCTCGCCGTCTAGCGAAAAGGTCGTGCGAAGGATCGCCGAATTCTTCACGTATTCTTGAGATTTAACAGTCTCCTGCACCGGCCCTAGGCGGAAGCTTCCACCTTCGGGATCGAGCAGCGAACCAAACACCGGAGGGCTGTCTGGACGCGGGAGACAAAGCCATTGTAGGGTGCCTTCGGTATCGATTAGCGCAGAAACTTGGCAGTTGCCTATGAGTCCAAGATTATACATACTAAGCCCTCTCATTCCGATACTTTTATAACAAAGTAGATCGGAGGGTGAAAGTTGAAATGGCCCATGGTGCTTCCTCTAAGCATTTATTTTTTGTGCTTTCCGCGCTGACTTGTGTTCCCGTAGCTTCCTCCAGTGCTAAGAAAAACAATCTGAACGTCGCTCATCCGGAGGTTTATTTCGCTCATGAAGCAGCTATTTGATCGCGAAGGCTTGGCAGCACTGGAGGCTTTTTGCCATGCACGAACTATTTTTGCCTTCGACTATGACGGCACCCTCGCTCCGATCGTCGACAATCCGGACGAAGCTGGTATGCGAGCGGAGACCAAACGACTTCTTAGCGAGCTGCTCAGCTGGGTGCCGGTCGCGGTGATATCAGGGCGTCGACGGCAAGATTTGCTCAAATTCTTACCGCCAGGGGTCGACTATCTCATAGGAAATCATGGGCTCGAAGGCATCAGCGGTGGACTTGCCTCGCTCGATGCTGCGGCCGAGCAGTGTAGACTGTGGTCGAGACACCTAAGCGCCCAGGTTGAATCGATTCCTGGCGTCGTTCTCGAAAATAAAGTCTACAGTCTTACCCTTCACTATCGGCAGGCGAGCGAAAAAGAAGGTCTGAGCGAACGTTTGATCCAAGCAGCAGAAAAGCTCACGCCGCAGCCACGGCTAGTACTTGGCAAGGACGTGATCAATCTCTTGGCTGAAGGAACTCCTCACAAAGGGAGCGCCCTGCTCGAATTGATCGACAGGTCCGGATCGCAAGCTGCGGTCTTCTGCGGCGACGATGATAATGACGAAGACGCTTTTCGCCTTCATGATGACAGTCACCTGAGCATTCGAGTCGGAGAATGCTCGCATTCAGCGGCCCTCTACTGTGTCCCCTCGCAGGCCGCTATCGATACGATGCTCGAGTATTGCCTTGGCTTTTTGGCTCGATCAGGCCGACTGAAAAGAGATGTTATGGCTCCACTGACGCATGACATATCTCAACAATGAGGCTGAAAAAGTCTAGCTTTCGAAGAGCAGGTCCGAAAACGGCCAGCGTCCGCTTCAGATCTCGCTTATGCTCAGGACCTTATGAGTATTTATCTTGAAGATGAACAATTGAGAATGCTCCGGGCAGTGGCGGCCAAAGACGCCCGCTTTGATGGGCAATTTGTCTATGCAGTGAGAACGACGGGCATATTTTGTCGGCCATCCTGCTCGGCGCAAGCCTTGCCAGTCAATATTGAATTTTTCGAATCACCTCCGGCTGCAGAAGCAGCTGGCTTCAGAGCCTGTCGCCGTTGCCGCCCCCTCAGTACGATCGCGGAACCATCTGCGCAAATCTTGCGTAGGCTCCTGCGTCTGATCGAAGAGCAAGCGGACGCGAGTCTCGAAGTTCTTGCTGAAGACTTGGGTGTATCATTGCGTCATCTGAGACGGATAGTCCAGGATGAACTGGGTATGAGTCCGCAGCAACTGGCGAGCGAGCAGCGTCTCCAATTCGCTAAGAGCCTCTTGCTCGATACCGAATTGCCCGTGACCGAGGTAGCCTTGGCAGCGGGATTCGGATCACTGCGACGCTTTCATGAAGTATTCAAGCAGAAATACGGCGTCGCTCCTTCGGTACTCAGGCGAGACCCCGAGCTCAACCCGAAGGTTCCCTTACACTTTACGCTAGCTTATAAGGCGCCGCTCGACTGGAACTATATCCTCAAGGCTCAACGCCTGCATGCCACCTATGGACTGGAAGAGGTGGACAATGAGTCCTATACGCGGCTACTCCATGTCTCTGGCCAAAGCGCGAAGATACGCGTATCCCTCGAGCAGGAGATAGAACGAGGGATCGGGCGTTTGCGAGTCGATACCGAGGGACTGCGAGTCCATGATCTATATCCTATAGCGCGCAGGTTGCGCCGCATGTTCGACCTCGATGCGGATCCGCAAATCATTGCAGCCCATCTGGGAGAGAATGCGCTGCTTGCACCCGTTATAGTTCGTCATCCGGGCGTCCGCCTCGTTCGTGGATGGGACATTTTCGAGGTAGCCGTGGCAACTATCCTAGGGCAGTTCGTGTCGATGTCTCACGCTCGGATGCTCATGCGTCAGCTCATAGAGGATGTCGGCGCAGCCCCTGCATCGTTTCCGACTCCCCTAGCTTTGAGCGAGGCCAAGCTGGAGGGAGTTCGGACGACCCGCAGTAGAAAAGAGACTCTCAGAGAACTGAGCCGGCGTGCCGTGAGCGGGGAATTTTCTCTAAGCGAGGTACAAAGCCCTGCTTTCCTGCGCCGCCAACTTCTGGCGATAAAAGGGATCGGGCCGTGGACAGCTGAATATATCGCCCTGCGCGCTCTCGGTGACCCGGACGCCTTTCCAGAAAAAGATCTTGTGATTGGTCGCGTGCTCGAAAAACACCCGGAGCTACGCACACCGAAACTCAGTCCGTGGCGCTCCTATGCAACTCTTCTCCTTTGGAAGGAATTCTCGGATGTCTTTACCAAAAAACCTCAAAAGCCCGCCCCAGCTCTATAGTCTTTCTATAGCAAGTCCGATCGG
>JBGSTX010000103.1:0-2147 GCA_041736305.1 Oligoflexus sp.
ATGGGCAACTGCAACGTCATGCCCAGGCCCGCACAGCGGGCCGTCGGGCATCCCTCCGAGCGAGTCGAGCCCGTCTCAAAAGATTAAGGATCCCCGACGCCCTGCGGGCTGGGGATGACCGATTCCGCAACACAAACGTCATGCCCAGGCCCGCACAGCGGGCCGTCGGGCATCCCTCGGAACAAGCCTCAGCCCGCCTGTTTAGGCAGAAGACAGCCTTCCTGGTTCAAATCGATCTTGCCTTGATCGTTCCGGCAGGAGTAAACCCAAAACGTCTGCTGAGCGTAGCCGATGCCTTTCTCATAAGTAATCTGGCCGTCCTTGCCCACTTCACAGGGATTATTAACTTCACACTTCTTACCTGATTCATTGATCGTGTTATTCACAGCCACCACAGTCCGAGTGCCCATGGCAACTACTGGTGAACCGGAAGTTCCCCCGATAACATCACAGCCAGGTCGACTGTAACGAATGGAGTCGCGAAAGGTCCAGGTGCCTTCCTTGAGAGTCTCTGCAATCGATTCAATTTGGCACAAATAGCCGCGTTTCCAGTAGCCAGAAATCACTTCGATATCGGCTCCTACTAAAGGCTCGCTCCGAGCCAGTGTGAGCGCCTCGGTATTGTATTTTGTAAGAATATCTTGATAGGTTTCTTTCAGCTGATAAAGACTCATATCGGTGCGAGTCATGGTCGCATAAAGCAGTTTTGTAGCGGTGACTTTTCCTAGTTTTACAGCCGATGGGCTCAAGACATCGAAGCTCCGCGAAGAGGCCTGATTGGTGATGACCACGCCTGGATCAATCATCTTCACACAATGCCCGTTGCTGAGCACCAAAGCTGGATCGGTATCCAGACTATCATCAAAACGCACAAGACTTCCCGAACAGCCCGACAAGGCGACAATTCCTTCGAAATTATAGGCGACAGCTTCTGCCTCAAAATCTTGGGCGTTGGGCAAAGCACGACCCAGTTCAGGAAAGGTAATAGCCTGGGCAGCATTGATGGAAAAAAAGGCCAACGGAACCGACAGCAGGAAACGCTTCATATAGCATCCTCTCAAAACGAACATTAAAAAATGGCTCTTCTTCTTCATGGCTAACGATTTAGACAGAGGAAATCAATGCAGTAATATTGAATGTTTAGCGGTTTAAGCCAGATAAGCCAGGCGCATCGGGCGAAAGCAGCTTCCGGATGGGGGACACTTCTGTTCGCTGGTAATTGATTGATTTTTGCGATTGCAATCGCTTGGAAAACCGGACCGCTTGTTCTGACGCGGCGCGAACGAAGCTCTTTGCCGCCTTCATTCCTTATGCTAAAACAAGCTGCAGTTTTACAGTCCCGGAGGAAACTATGCAGACTGAGTTTGAGCTCGTAATCTATGGCGCGACTGGCTTTACAGGCCGTCTTGCTGCCCAGTACCTATCCCGTTCGGGTATCGGTGATGGCCTCCGGATCGCAATCGCCGGACGAAATCAGCAGAAATTGGCAGAAGTCCAAAAATCCTGCGCCCGCAGTCCGTCGATCCTCATAGCCGATTCTACCAGCCCTGCAAGCATCGAAGACATGGTGCGCAAAACCAAAGTTGTGCTGAGCTTTGCTGGACCTTTTGCCTTGCATGGCGAGCCTGTGGTCGCCGCTTGCGCCAAATACGGTCGAGATTATCTGGATATCACCGGGGAAACGCCGTTCATTCGCGCGATGATTGAACGCTATCAGAGCGAAGCCGTAAGCACAGGAGCCCGGCTGATTCCTTTCAGCGGCTTCGATTCCATTCCTGCAGATTTAGCGGTTTTTCTGGGCCTAGCTGCGGCCCGCAGTCGCGGATTGCAATTGGACGAAATGAGCTTCTACTATAAGATCCGTGGCGGATTGAATGGCGGCACGCTGGCTTCTGCCTTGAACATCGCCGAACACAGCAGTGGCCGTGAACTCTTCGATGGCAACAGCCTGATCCTCGATCCAAGCTGGCCACGCGGTCCAAGAGCCAACTTGAAACCTCGCTACGAACCCGTCTTGCATCGCTGGACGGCACCGTTCTTTATGGGTCCCATCAACAAAGCCGTGGTCCGCCGTTCCTCTTGGCTGCGGGCGCAACAAGGCAAAGCCGATCATCCTTTCCGATACGAAGAGCGCATGGTCATGGGCC
>JBGSTX010000108.1:0-11659 GCA_041736305.1 Oligoflexus sp.
TGGGTCTTGGTATTGACCTTAGGCATCAGGTGTCTAACCTTGCCTTCCTTGTCGATGATCACAGTCGAGCGCAGAACGCCCATATATTCTTTGCCGTAGTTTTTCTTGAGGCCCCAAGCCCCATAAGATTCAGCCACGGCATGATCGGGATCAGAGAGCAGATCGAAATTAAGGCTCTCCTTTTCCCGGAACTTCTGCAGCTTATCGGCCTGGTCAGGACTGATGCCGAGGACAACAGTATCGGCGCCGGTAAAGCGCCGCTTGGCGTCGCGGATTCCGCAGGCTTGGGTCGTGCAGCCGGGTGTCATGGCTTTCGGATAGAAATAGAGGACGACGTTCTTCTCGCCTTTAAAATCCTTGAGCCGAACGGTCTCGCCGTTTTGATTGACTAGAGCGAAATCAATAGCTTTCTTACCGAGGGCAACCGTCATGAATCCACTGCCTCCTCAAAAAGCGTCTCCTCTGCGGAGACGCTATATTTCTAGCGATATTTAGAGTCCGGCCACGCTCAGCGCACCGAAACGCAACTCGGGGCTGAAGAAGCCCCGACCCGAGCTAGCTTCGAGTTTGGCTCCGATCGCCTGCACGCTCTCCAGCATCTGGTAGAAGTTCCCTGAGAGGGTCACATCCTTCACATACTGCTGCAGCTGCCCGTTCTCGAGCAGCAGGGCCTCTACCGCCAGCGAAAAGTGTCCGGAGATCGCGTTGGTTCCCGAGTGTAAGCCTTTGAGCCCGATGACCTTGAGCACGCGGCCGTTGTAGAGATCAGCTTCCCTGGTCTTACCGGCTTTGATCAACAGCTGCGTCGCCGACGTGCCGAGTGAACCTCGCGGCCCACGCGAGGCATGGCCTGTGCTTTCTAGCTTATAGTAGCGAGCTGTCGCACTGTTGTGCAGGAGAGTATTCAGCTTTCCGTCTTCGACCAGAGGCATCTCGCGCCGCGTGACGCCCTCATCGTCAAAGAGGGAAAAACCGAATCCATCCGCATACTGGGGACTATCGAGTATAGTCAGGTCCTTCGAAGCGATCATCTGTCCTACCTTGTCGCGGTAGTAGGAAACCCCTTCCATCGCAGCTTTCGCTGAAAAAGCCCCGAGGAAAGCGCCCAGTATATTCTCCCACTCGTCGATCGCAAAAACCACATCGTAGCGGCCTGTTGGAACCGCTTTGGCCTTGAGCAGATGCACGGAGGTATCCGCTGCCTCCTGCACGCAATGCTGCAGATTGAGCCCTTGAAAGTCCCGACTCACCGACGAAGAAGTGTACATGGCCTGCGTCCCCTCGCCAGCGCTCAGGGCCGAGGTGTAGCAGCTGTACGAGCGCTCGCTCTGGTAACAGTAGGTCCCGAGGTGGTTGGCGTAGAAATGCTCGCCTTCCCCGTCGGCATAGCCACTATAAGGGACGTTGCGAATATGTTCGTTGCGCTTGAGCACCTCGCTTTCGAGCTGGAGGGCCAAATCGATTTTCTCGCGCATGGCTGCATTGTCAGGACGATTGAGCTTCTCAGGGGCCACGAGCAAATCACTGGCATTCTTCTGCGTGATCATCTGATAAGGGTCGACGCCTGAAAAGCGACTCGATCCCAAGGCCTGTTGCACCAGCAGTTGTAGTGCGTCGTCATCGAGAGATTCTGAGGCGGCAATGCCGATTTTTTGATCTTGGATGACCCGAATGCCGAGCACCTGCGTGCTCGTCACCTTGGTCTTGTCGATTTTACCGGACTGCGCCTGCAGACTCAGTGAGCGGCCGCGATGCAGGATGACGTCGCATTGCTGGACACCAGCTTTTTTCGCATAATCCACCACTTTGAAACAGAGTTCCCGACCAGCTTTTGGATCCATTATGCTTCTCCTCCCACCAGGATCTCATCGACTTTAAGTGCCGGTTGGCCGACGGTTACCGGAATTGAACCGCTCACCGATCCGCACATGCCAGGCGCCAGGAGCAGGTTCGACCCGACCATGGAAATTTTCCGCAAAACATCGGGACCGGTTCCGATGAGAGTCGCTCCACGTACGGCCTTCCCGATACGACCGTCTTCGACCAGATAAGCTTCTTCGACCGCAAAATTGAATTCGCCGGTGCCTGGAGAGACGCTTCCGCCTCCCATGACCTTGGCATAGAGGCCACGCTTGACGGTAGCGAGCATAGCTTCGAGCGAATGCGAGCCGGCTTCGATATAGGTGTTGCGCATCCGCGAGGCCGGCGCGAACTTATAAGACTGCCGGCGACCAGAGCCGGTTCGGGTGTAACCGGTCTTGAGTGAACCGAGCTTATCGACCAGAAATGAATTGAGCCTGCCGTTCTTTATCAACTGCGTTTTCTGCGTCTGCATGCCTTCGTCGTCGATATCGAGTGAACCCCAGAGACCACTGATGGTTCCATCATCGACGGCGCTTACCGCTTCATGCGCAATCATTTCGCCCATCTTATCGTGAAATACCGAGGCTTTCTTCTCGACCGAAGTCGTCTCGAGCAAATGGCCACATGCTTCGTGAAAAATCACTCCGCCGAAACCATTATCGATCACGACGGGCATTTTGCCAGCCGGACAGGGATCGGCTTTCAAAACAGTGAGAGCCCGTTCGACCAGAGTCGCCGCCATCTCCTCAGGCTGCAGCGAGAGGGCATATTCCCAACCCTGAGCGGCGCCTGGTCCTAGAAAAGATCGGGCCTGCTGGCTACCGTCTTGGGCAATAGCTGTCACCGGGACCCGCGTATAGTGGCGCTCGTCCTCTATAAATAGACCTTCGCTGTCAAAAACCTGGAGCTTCTGCCACTTTTGCAGGCTACCGATATCAACCTGCGAGATCTGCGAATTTTTGCGGGCGGCGCGATCGATCTGCATCAAAAATTGAATTTTATCGTCGTACTGGTTGGCGCGATCGAGGCCTTGTAGCGCAGTACTCCGATGTGGGGCGGTCTGCTTTTGAAAAGAGACCGACTTGCTCTTGGGGTCGCGCCGGTCTAATTCGCAGATCAGTTTAATTATCCGCAGGAGCTCACTGCGCTCACGGATATTGGTGTAACCGTAGACCGACTGCTGATCAAAAAGAGCCCGAATGCCGATCCCAAAGTCTGTACCTGTCTTAATGTCCTTAACCTGGCTATCACGGATGCCAATGCTGCTGTATACCGTTTTTTCAACGTAAATATCAACAAAGCTAGCACCGTAAGATAGCCCGGCTTCGATTACATCACGCGCTATAGATGTCTCAAGCATATAAGTGACGCACTCCTTACTGGAGGTGAACCTTCTTCGTCTTCAGCTAAAGAGAGCATAGCGAAGGAGCCAAGCTTTCGCCAGTTCTCCTTCGATATGTGGGCGAAGTTTCTAAACGACAACTCTTTGATAGTTAGCGAAATTCGAGATGAAGTAGAGTCTCGGCTACGCTTTCAAATGGGTGAATTCTGACGACTTGATCGCAGACGGCGGGGCGGGGCACTGCACCACGATGCAGATTGCGCATTGATAGGTCGCCTAGAGATATGAACGAGAGTTAGTCGACTGAATCAGCAGCGATCGGTGCTCCGGAGCGCGAGAGGAGCTTGTCCCCAATCAGCAAGAGCACGTCGCCTTCGGCAGCTTTCTTATCTTTATCCAACCACATAGCTAGATGGCGGTAATCCTGCTGTCCATCTAGGGGTAGCTTGACCTTAGTCCAAGTGAAGCCCGACCCACTAGGAGTAAGCAAGGCTACGTCCTCTTTTGAAGCCAACCAGTAGGATTTGTCGGTACCGCGTCCGGCGGCAACTACGGGTCCCTCTAAATCGATAGGGAGTTTACTGAGAACGAACTGATTGAACGATGGTTTTCCATTCTGGGTATTCAGCATCACAATGTGGGTATCGAGCGTGAATATCAAATCGTTCGCCGCCGCGAAGAGTACGGTGATTTTTGCTTTATCGCCTTCAAAAACATTTGTTCCGAATCTTTCTATGATGACGGCGCCCCCCGCCGTGGCGTCCGCAGAAGTCTTACGCTTACCAATTTCTTCTGAGCTTACGGTCCAAAACTCCCCATCCGGTAGAGGATAGAGACTACTATCTTCGGGAGCAACTACCGCGGGTGCGATGGCAGCCGGCGGCGCCTCGTTGCCAGGATTATAGACCCAGGAGTTACCATCCTTACCAAAGATCACTACTACATCTGTAGCAGGTTTACTGATAAAGGCTATGTTGTTTAAAAAGTCAGCGCTGAGCGCCTCCATATTTTTTGCTTGTACCAATTCGAGGTTTTCATATTCAACTACGGCGACGGGTTCTTCATTCGGGTTTTTTTCGCCCGCGATGGCGTCTGCTTCGGGAGCCAAGCGGCGCCGGTTTACCGTTTCTTCGGGCTTTGCGCAGCTCACACCCATCGCGAGCACAAGCAAGCAAAAGCTTAATTTAAATGAATATTCCATGCAGACTCCCTACTTCCATGCCGCGTGCTCTGCGGCCTTTGGACTCTATGACAGTTTATCGGAATTTTTCCTCAACTTCTTAAAAAAAGCTTTAACGGAACATCTGCGGGAAGATTTTGCCCAAGTCGTATGAATCGCGTAAAATGAACGAAAGACAATTCTTCAGTCGATTTTTCCCAGACAAAACTTGCTCTTGTCAGGAAGGCTCAAGTTTCGGGGCCAACCGACCGATCAGCAATAGGGATTCGTGTATTCAGGAGTCAACTGTGCTGCGACTTCGTAAATTTATCGCTCTTGCCCTTAGCTCTACTCTTCTGCTTCTGGCTTCTCTGCCTTCCGAGGTACGTGCCGAAGGACAAGAAGCTTATGAGTATGCGCTAAAAAAATCCCTAAATACGCTGAAGCAGCAGCAGCTTGAGAAGACCAGGACGACCCTGGCCGGCCTGAGCGAGCAGGTTCAAAGCGATCTCGAGCCCGGGAAGCGCCTCCAGGCGGCTATCATGCTGGCCGCCCATTACTGGGAAAACAACCAGCGCCTTTCGCGCTACTACCTCGGTATAGCCGAAGCTCTCAGAAACCCTATGAGCCCAGAATTAAAAAGTTACGATGCCGATATCGAGCATATGCGTGTCCGCTTTAGACAGGCCGCCTTACTCGACCAGGACACGAAGCGTGAATTGGAAAGTCAGCTCCAAACTAATCCTAGCGAACCCCTGCGCCTCTCGCTGGTCGAGATGCTCTTAGAGACTAACGACGCTCTGGGCCTCAAGGCCGATTACCTGACGGTATTTCAACGATTCTATGCGAGTTATCCGCGCACGGTTCGCAAAGATCGCTTTTTGAAGCGAGCTGCCGAGGTTTCGCGCGACAAGGCAAGCTACCCAGCTTATTACCAGCAACTTGAATCACTACTTGATCAGTATCCGGTCACCGAAGAAAGCAAGTGGGCACTCGAGCAGCTCTTGATCCAGGCAACCGCACCTGTAGCCCCCCTTCCAGCCTATTCCTTCACCTTCGGGCTTTTGAAGAAGGTCTATCGGAATTCATCCCACGATCCGGCGCAGCAGAAACGGATTCTCAACCTGGTTTCGACCCCACTCCGCAAGAAGAGCGATGTGGTTCCGGCCCGACTGAGCGTCAGCGACACGGTTCGACTCTACTGCTACTTACAGATATATGACGAGGCCCTCAACTACGCGCAGAATATGCTCAATCGCACCGAGACTCCGGCGCCCCTCAAGGCCGAACTCCAGAACTGGATAGCGTTCATCTATTCTGAACGCGGCGATCACAGCGCGGCTTTGGTTCAGTTTCAAAACCCTGCGGCCAAACCAAAATCTGACCTTATGTTTCAAGAGTCTGAAGCCAAAAGCTATATGAGTTCGCAGAATTTCACTGCGGCCGCATCTCATTACCTCGATCTGACGAAGCGCAGGGACCACCCTCGCTATCGTTGGTACTATTTCTGGAACCTCCTGGCTGCGGGCAAGTCGACCAATGCGGCGAGCTATATCAGTAAGCAATCCGACCGTCTCTTCCCCGAGCGGGAGTTTCGCGGTGAAGCAGCTGCCTACTGGCGCGGCAAAGCGCTCGTGAGCGCCGGTGAAGTAGATAAAGCCAAGAATCAACTTCAGAACCTCATAAATCGTCCGGGATACTATGGAGTGTTGGCCAAAGAAGCTTTGCTGCATGGTCTAGCTATAGCAGCTAAGAACAAAGGCAGCGAACTGGTGCAGCTACCGCCCAAAGGCCCAGGCGAGGGAGAGTCTCCCAAGGCGATACTTGCCAGCTTCCGCGGCCCTGAGAAGATCGAAGAAACGAAGGAAAAGGCTGATATAGTTCCCTTTGCGTCCCAGATCAATGAAGTTGCCAAAGCGATGGAAATGGACCCCTACCTGATCATGAGCATCATTCGTTCGGAAAGTGCCTTCAACGCTCGGGCACTCTCGGCTGCCGGTGCTCAGGGTCTCATGCAAATCATGCCCTACACAGCGGTACGCTTGGCCCGTCTTCTCGATGACAAAGATTTCCGGCTCGAGCACCTGCAGAGTGGCGAAATGAACCTGATCTACGGGAGCCTCTACCTTTCTCTTCTGCTCAACTACTACGGGGGCCACCCAATACCGGCCGTAGCCGCCTACAATGCCGGTCCACTAGCTGTCAATAAATGGCTGCGCGAATGCCGCAACTGTCCCGTAGATGCTTTCGTCGAATATATTCCCTACGCAGAGACTCGAAATTATGTCAAAAAAGTGATGTCTTCCTATACTTCACTGCGCGTGAGTGAGTCCCATTCGGTGCCGGATTTCTTGCATAAAGACCTGCCGACGGATTTGCCCGATCAAAATCGAATTTTTTAAGGTTTTCCCGCTAGTGGCTATGCTAGGGTAGGCGTTTCGGACGTCTATCGAGGCTCGAGCATGCGTTCTCCCAAACTCAAATATGCGGTTTTATTCCTTCTACTCGTCATCATGGCGAGTTTTATCTACTGGCGTTACAGGGCCCCCACCTATCACGGGCAAGAACTTCAGGTCGATCTAACCGCCGCTCCGGATGAGACCTTTGAAATTCTCCTCCTCGGTGATACCGGCACAGCTGGCGACGCTCAATTACGGGTGGCCCAAGCCATGGAAAGCTACTGTCTTCAACATCCCCTCAAGGCAATAGTCCTGCTTGGGGACAACTTCTATCCCAGCGGCGTCGACAGCATCGACGATCCCCAGTGGAACAGTAAATTTAAGAAGCCTTATGGAAGTCCTTGCTTGAGTCAGGTGCCCTTTTATGCGGTCCTAGGCAATCATGACTATAGACTCAGTCCAGAGGCGCAGATCAATTACCGGAGTAACCAACCGCCTTGGTTTATGCCCCATCGTTTTTACAAACTGAGCTTTGGCGAGCGCCTGCAGATAGTTGCCATCGACACCAACATCCTCGACCTCTGCGGCAGAGCAGAGCTTTGCACCCTCGACTTTTTAGAACAAGCCCTGAGCGATAAACACGAAGGACGGGAAACGATCGTCGTCGGTCATCATCCGATCGATAGTGTCAGCAGCAAATACGGCAAGACCTTCCAGGGGCGGGTTCTCAAGCAGTTCCTCTGCGGCCAGGAACTTAGCTATATTTCAGGCCATTCCCATCATCTGGAGCATAGGCGTTCGGATGAATGCCGGCTCGATATGTTCGTCAGCGGTGCCGGTGGAGCCGGCCTCTATGCCGTCCGACCCTTGGACGAGGAGGCGCGCTTTGCGGTTTCGCAGCATGGGTTTCTGCGCCTCAAGGTCTCGCCCGACTCTCTGCAGTACAGTTTTTACGATACCGACGTGCGGGTTCTCTATTCCTATACCACGCGACAGGTCAAGGCCCCTCCCGCAGCCTCACCGTGAGGCTTGGTTGAGCCAGGTCTCCTCGTGCAAATCGTTCAGTCCGCTGTAGACTTCTTTCTGCAAGAAATCCCGCTCGAGGGGCAGAGCATCTTCGAGCACGTCTTTGAACCAGACCTTTTTCTGAGCATCCCATCGATAGCGATTATTTCGCAGCTTGTCTTTCATCTCGAAAGCAGCATGCGAGGCCAAGACCCTGACCTCTCGGAGATAGCTCCGCTGCACCAGCTCTTGAAAGTAAGGACTCATCAAGCGAAAAGTCGTGGCGCAATCGAAGAGGGCGCGATGCGCGAAAGGATTGACGAAGCCGTGATCGGCGGCTAGGTAATTGAGGGCTCGGGTGCGAAATCCTTTCGCCTCCCAATCGATGTGCTTCATACTGCAGGCCCAATGCGCTTTAACTCCAGCCAGTTCTGGCCGCCGCTCGATAAAGGAGCGATCGAACTCAGCGTTGTGGGCGACGACGATGGCGGCCCTTTCCATGAGCCCTCGCACGTAGTCCCAGGAAATGCGCTGGCCGCGCAGGACGTCGTCGTTCAGACCAGTGAGCTTCTGAATTTCCGGACTCAGAGGACGCTCGGGGTCTTCAAGGGCTCCATATAAATTGAGGATTTGAGGTTCCTCGGCACCTTCTAAGAGTCCGAACTCCAAGAGTCCGAGCTCGATCACTCTGTCTTCGTCAGGGTTGATACCCGTCGTTTCCACGTCTAAAACCAAACCAAAGTCCATAAACTTGCCTCATTTGCTTTTTAGATCCGAGGTCCATCCTTGACCTCATTCTGGGCCCATCTGGCAGACGGCGCCAATCTGAGCTAAGATAGGAAAGAATGCGCTTTGCACTTTTTTTCCGCTCAGTCTGTGGCGAACCCTCTTTAAAGCAGTTCGCTTCGGCCTTTCACAAGCTAATTTTGTTGAGAGCCTATGAGTTCAAATGCCAAAGACCTATTGAATGCGAAAAAGCCAAGCTCCGTCATCAATGCCATAGTTGCGCGTTTCGATGAGCTGATCGCCGTCCTTGCTCAGGCCGAGGAGTTAACTGGGTTTACCCTGGAAATTCCCCTTGATGGGATAGCTAGCCTGCAGCAGGAAGAAATCACTTTGGTGTTTCTCGAGCACGCTATCTGGAGCGATGCAAGTCAGCTTGAACCATTCTTAAAAAAGTCCGCCGATACCTCGTTTTGCTTCATTTGCACGGGCTCCGATAAGGAACTTAAGAGTTTGCCGAAAGAACTCGAGATCGCCAACTTTCGGGCGCTCAATTTTCCGCTGCGTGGCCAGCAGCTGGTCCTGACGGTACTCAATTTTTATCGCTTACAGTCCTTGGTACAGAAGGCAGACCGCACGCATAAGAATGTGAAAGAGACCAATGAGAATGTCAAATACGTGCTACGGGTTTCGCGCGAGCTGAACGGTGTACGGGACACGAAAAAGCTGCTCTCGCTCATCTTGCAGAAAGCCCGCGAGATCACCAATGCCGATGCAGGTTCGATCTATACGGTAG
Source organism: Oligoflexus sp. (assembly GCA_041736305.1). Classification (GTDB taxonomy): domain Bacteria; phylum Bdellovibrionota_B; class Oligoflexia; order Oligoflexales; family Oligoflexaceae; genus Oligoflexus. Next base: position 9,288 of record JBGSTX010000108.1, read on the forward strand.
ACTGGAACGATCAGCGGGAAGTCGACAGCCGCATCATATTCAAAGTAACCCAAAATGAAACCGTTCATCAAGAGCTGGAAGAGTTCCAGATTCGCATCAATGAAGAATCCATGGTCGGTTGTGCCGTCGTCTATCAACAGGCAATCAATATTCCCGACCTTTACAAGCTCGACCCTGATCCAGAGAAAAATCCTTATCATGCCAAGCACGATAGGACCTTCGATCTTCGCACCGGCTATCAATGTCGTTCGATGCTGACGATCCCGATGTTCGATATCAGTTACCGTATAATTGGTGTCATTCAGCTGATCAACCGGCGGCGGCCTTCCATCAAGAATCTGCGCGGCATCGATGACTTTTCGAAATATGTCCTCACTTTCGACGATACCGATGTCGAGTATGCCGAGATAGTTGCCCAGCAAGCCGGTATCGCTCTCGAAAACGCACTGCTCACTCTTGAAAAAGAGCAGCTCTTCGAAGGTTTCGTCAACGCGGCCGTCACGGCTATCGAACAGCGGGATCCGACCACGAGCGGTCACTCCCACCGCGTCGCCAAACTCACTTTGGGTTTGGCCGAAGTCATCAATACGATCAAGGTCGGCAAGTTCAAGGATTTGGTCTTCGACAAGACCCAGCTCAAAGAGATCGAGTACGCCTCGCTCCTCCACGACTTCGGCAAGCTCGGAGTGCGCGAACAGGTCCTGGTCAAAGCTAAGAAGCTCTACAACTGGGAGCTCGACAACTTGCTCGAGCGCTTCGAGCATATACGCGCCCGCTTCGAAGTTGAGTATCTGCGGGAGTACGTCTCTTTTCTGAGCGGCAAGAGTTCGCTGGCACCCGGCTTTGGTCCGGAGACCTTCAAAGCAGCTTTCGATAGTCGTTTGGCGGAGCTCGACGACTTCTTGCAGTTTATCCTGAAATCCAATGAGCCGACCGTTCTGGAACAGGGCGGCTTCGAGCGCCTCAAAGATATTGCCAATATGAACTTCAAGGATGCCAAGGCACGGGTTCGTCCGTTCTTGAGCTATCGCGAACTAGAAGCGCTTTCAGTGTCGCGCGGTTCGCTGACGCGAGAGGAGTTCGCGGAGATTCAGAGTCACGTGACTCACACCTACGAATTTCTGCGGAAAATCCCCTGGGGTCGCTCTTTTCCGAACGTGCCTCAAATCGCTGCTAAGCACCACGAGAAGCTCGATGGAACCGGGTATCCCACTGGTTCAGATCAGGAAGAGATACCGACTCAGACGCGTATCATGACCATCGCCGACATCTTCGATGCCCTCACAGCTGCGGACCGACCTTATAAGAAAGCGGTACCCGTGCCCCGCGCCCTCGAGATACTCGAGATGGAAGTGAAGGCCAGCAAGATCGATAAGGACCTCTTTGAAGTCTTCTGTGAATCGAAGATCTATCAGACCGTCGTTGAAAAAACGGATTAGTCAGCTTACAAAGGACAGAGTGTTCGTCTGAGGATGGCTGACTATGGGTCTCTACCTTTCAACAGATCTTCTGCTTGCCGCGTACAGCCAGGGCTTTTTTCCTATGCCACATCCGGTGACAGCTGAGATCTGTTGGTTCAATCCTGATCCCCGCGCCATCCTCCCGCTCGATAGCTATCACGTCTCGCGCTCGCTCGCCCGCACCCTGCGCAAGGTCCCTTTTGAAATCCGCTGCGACAGCGACTTCGCTGGTGTTATAGACGCCTGTGCCGATCGACCCGAGACTTGGATCAACGGCGAAATCCGGGAGGCCTTTATCCGCCTCCATCGCGAAGGTCATGGCCATAGCCTCGAGGTCTGGCTGGAAGGAGAATTGGTCGGGGGAACCTACGGTGTGGCCATTGGGGGAGCTTTCTTTGCTGAGTCAAAATTTCATAGAGTAACTGATGCTTCCAAAGTCGCTCTTTTCTATCTGACGGCGCATCTCCGAAGTCGCGGTTTCATTTTACTCGAAGTGCAGTTTTTGACCGAGCATCTTGCCACACTAGGTGCCAAAGAGATCTCTGCACCGATCTATGAGGCTGCCCTGCGTCGGGCCCTAGCCATTGAGACTAGCTTTCTTCCTTTCTCTCTCTCCGCTATGGGACCAATTCCTAGCGACAAGATGCCCGCAGGCTGAGCTCCTCAAGCCTCGAAACAGCTTCCAGGATCAAGTTTTGCTAGCCATCCCCCAGAATATTAATTAGGATAGGGCCTCCAAAAGTCCGGATAAACAGGCCGGGCTCTACCGAACGAGTGCATTCATCTTCGAACCATGTGGTTCGTGTATTTAGGGGAGACTATGCCAGGAGTAAGACTCAAAGACGGTGATAGTGTTGAAAGAGCTCTTAAAGCCCTTAAGAAGCAAGTTGAGAAAGCCGGAACTATCTCCGA
>JBGSTX010000145.1:0-13143 GCA_041736305.1 Oligoflexus sp.
GAAGGGCACCACGACGATCTTTCTGACCTGGCCGGTAACGCTTGCTACCCGTGAGCAAACTCTCGAACTGAAGACTTGTGTCATAGTTCATAGAGAAACTAAGGAAGAATCCGCTCCCTGCGAAATCGAGTCCCTAAAGATCGCAGCCATGCCGCGAGGGGAAAGCGCCACCTATACCAGCAAGGTAGACATTCCCTCTGATCTTCGCCCCGGGACCTACAGCCTTGCGGCCAGTTTCGAAGGGCCGGCAGGGCTCATTTTTCCTTTCGTCTATCTGAAAGTCCTCGAATAAGCTGCTTTATCAAAAACCTGATCAAAAAGTATGCCCGCAGATAGCATACTTCGCTTGGGTTATCGACTTTTATGGCGAAAAGACTGATGGCGAGTCAACCTAAGCTGTAAAAGTGAATATGCTTAAACAAAAGATTTCAGCGGATATTATCAACACAGCAGAGGCTAAAACTCGGGCGAAGTATCAACACGTCCAGGACGGAAGCCTGGCGATACAGAATATATTTGCTGACTTGGACGCCTTAGTGATTAATTCCTACAGCGAAGCCCTTCAAGTCTATTTCCATATAATCACAGCTCTCGAACTGAATAGAGCCGCTCAGTGCATAAAAGAGCGAGAAAAGATCAAACTGCTCGACATGGCAGAAAAATGCCTGCGTTTTTGCCACATACAAGCCGTCACCTCGCAGCACAGTCATCTCTATAGTCGTCTTTATACACTCATCGCGGAAAACAGCCTAAGCGTAGGTCAAGCCTGGGAAAGCGTCAGCCAAGTCATGATAGGTGAATACCTAGGCCGTGATAGCAAGAGCTCGACCCAGACCAGTGCCTGGGTCAGAGGGGTCCAGGCTTGGCAGTTAGGCCATCTCCGCATCGCGAAAATAGCTTTACACACTTTCGACATCAATAGGAGTGTTAACGACAGCTATCACCGGGAAGCGATGCGACTTCTTATTCGGATCTACCGCTTGAGCGGCGAAACTGAGCAGGCTTCAGCCCGTTGGGATATTTACAATGCCGAATTTGCCAAAGTACCCGGCCTCGAATACGAAATACGGCTCGAGCAGCTGATCTGCGAACTACAAAAGGGTTCGGACCCCAAGGAGCTCTTCGACTTTCTGCAAAGGAATCGTAACGCCCTGACGGCTCTCGAGCTCTGCTTGGGTCAGCTCTGGCTTTGTGCGTCGCGCTACAGAGATATCTGGGTAAGCTTTTCGAGTATGAAAGAGCGCAAAGGTAAAAAAGGTGATCCGAGCTCCCTTGTAGATCAGACTGGCATCGCCTATCTCAATAGTCTTGAAATCTTCTATAACCAAGAAAAACCCCTACAGTTCCGTCTCGAAGTCCTGGGCAAAAAGTTGGTCGATATCCGTCAGGCGCCAGATCCTGAACTCGCCCTACTCTTTCTTGCTGGAGCCATTCGCTGGCTCAATCGCAGCAAGCAGATCGCCTTTGCCTCAATTCTGATCGACGAATACAAGGCTCTTTCGCTACGCTACTCCGAAGGACGGACAGTTGACAGCACAGGTCTTATTCTTGATGTCATCGATCAACTTCCCACGGTGGTCGATCGAGATTCGGTAAAGCACCACAGTAGCCTATTTGTGGGCACGACCCCGCGCTTTCTCAAGCTTGCTCAGGTGGTTAGCAAAGCATCCTTTATGCTGGGCATGCTCCGTTTGAAGCCGATGAACCAAGAAGATCGTATTAAGCGACGCTTTGAAATCCATCAAGAGATCTATAACGATCTCGAGAAAGTTATCGGCGAGTTGAAGGGTCCCCTGATGAAAGTAGCTCAGCTGGCTGCCGCCAACTATTTCGTAGAAAATAATTCTCTGAAAGTCATGCAGGGGATCTACGACCAGGCTCCGGCTCTGCCGCCAGAAATCATGCTGAAGCAAATAGAGTCCGAGCTCAAAAGGCCGGTGGATGAAATCTTCAAGGAGTTTGATCCGAAGCCGATTGCCGTTACCAGTATTAGTGAGGTGTTCAAAGCAACCCTTCCTGATGGCACTCTGGTGGCTGTAAAAGCAATCTATCCGCGCATAGAAGAGATCATGGAATCGGATTTACGCTTATTCAAGATGCTAACGCCCCTCTTGCGGAGGATAAAATCTCAGCAGAAGATCGATGGAGTTATCAAGCAATGCAGCGAGCGTTTTCTCAAAGAATGCGACTATGAAATTGAAGCTGCTACCCATCAGACAGTATTTGATCACTTCAAAGGTGATAGAGATATCCTGATTCCAAAAGTATTCAGAGAGCTTTCTACTAAACGTATTTTTGTTACCGAATTTATCGAGGGCGAGCGGCTCGATCACTTTCTGCGCCACGCTGATCAGGAAAGGCGCAATGAGGTTTCCGCCCAGCTGCTTCGCTTTGGAATGATATCCGTTCTAAAATATGGCATTGTCAATATCGACCCTCACTTGGCTAATTTTATTGTCAAAGACGATAAGATAGTGGCCCTCGACTTCGGGGCCGTAGCTGTGCTCACTCCGGAGCTTCTGCAGTATTATCGAAAAATCACCGCGTATAAGTATTTTGGGATGCTAGAGCCGATTTATGAGCTACTGAATGAAATGGGCTATATAGATGGGAAAACCCTCAGTCGCGACGAGTTTTTAAAAGGGATAGGGCCGCACTTCCTCAATCCTTACGACAAGGATGAAGTTCGCCTTTTCTATGAAAATGAAGCGAACAGCGTTATTCGCTACATGGTGCGAACGGGTTCTCTAGACGCTTTAAATCCAAAAGCCGAATATTTCTTCGCCAACCTGGCCACCTCGGTCTCAGAAGAAGTGCTTGGGCGCTTAGGTGCTCGCTTGAACTGGCATCGGCTACTGGGCGAGATCCTACTCGAAGCAGGCATTATAGAAAGCCTCGATTCGATGCGTGTCGTCTCCTAAAAATTACAGCTATTCTTACCTCCGCTTGGGCAGGCTCTAGTCGACATCGCGACTGGCTTCATGCTTGCATATATTTTCATGAGCCACTTGAAAACTTCTTCGCTTTGGAATTTGGCTTTCTTTCCTTAAACATACTTTTCCATAAAAATAGCTGGATCTGAGGTCTTAAACCTTGAGCCCTTAAAAGCCATAGCCGATGAGCAGATGTCAGGAATCTGATGAGTGTTATGCTTCGTGAGATTAGCTGCTTTGAAGGGAGAGATGGAAACTCAGCTTTTTGCTGTCGAAGGTGCTATTAGGCTGCGACACCGTAAGGCATGAAAAAATCCAAGAACTACGCGCACTATCCACTTCGAGCCTTCGGTCTTCAACTTGCATGATGAAGGTTGAATTCTCTCAGAGCCTTTAACGAATAGGGATGTCAATGCAACATATGATGTTAAAAATTTCGGCGATCGTAGCGCTTACGGTCTCAGCTTGCTCCGAGAACAATCCATACAAAGACCAACAGGTAGGCCTTGCTAAAAATAATTCCAAGCAAACAGAAAAATTACCGTCTGACACTTCTACTCATTCTGAAAAACCAGAGGAGCAGGGGGTGGGAGACTTAGTCGTTGAACCGATCAAGACGGAAGTTGCCGATGTAAAAAATACGGCCCCAGCAGAATTGAACGTAGCGCAGCTCATTTGCGATGATAAGGAATATGCCGCAAAGTACCCTGTAGAAATGGGTGTATTTTGTGTTGAAGGTAAACCTTCGACCAATCTGATCAACGCTTTGAATTCGCCTTATCGTGGACAAGGTGATCCTGTCCTTAAGGTTATTCAGCAGGAAGATATCGATGGTGTGAGCAATTTCCTTATTGTTTCATCGATTGAAATAAACAAAGGGCAGAAAGAAGCTTACGCGATCCGCGAACTCATGAATTCAGTTACCACTGCGGTGCCAAACAATGCGACCATGCGTCAGCGTCAGCTCTTATCCCTAGCACCGGCGGGCAATTTGCTCTCTAACTACGAAATTGATGTAGCACTCGACATTCAGGTCGGGGGAATCACGGTTGATGATCACCGTATAGCCATGCGAGATTACGCAACTCTCAAAGAGGGCGCTATCATCAAATCTGCAAACTACCTCAAGGCTGGTGTCGAAGATAATGAGGAAAAACTTTCCAACATCATTTCCTTCTGGGTAAGTAATGGCAACAAGACCCGCATCGTCGGTGTAACCCGTCAGCAGACTGACAACCGTGGCCGTCATGAAATCGCTGTCAGGGTTGTACAGGGACTCGGCAAACAGGCTTTGATCGATACCGTAGCTGCTTTCAATAAGTAACTCAGACCCATTCCGATTCGTTCTAGCTTCCAACTGTAACACAACAGTTGGATTTTTTTGCGTGGAGCTATATTGTCATCCTGGAGGCTTGGCACAAAGGATGCAAAGAGGAGCCCATTCGCGGAGCCTTTTGCTCTTTGAAGTTACTTTCTAAGTCGGGAGTCTTTATGGAAATCTTTGAAAGTGCCAAAAACGCCATAGAATCGGTTCAATATAAGCTCGTCAGTAAAGAAGTTCTGAAGACTGCTGAAGTCGGTGAGCTGAACGCCATAGACCTGCTGGTAGCGCAGCACCGCGAAGTCGATGCCCTCTTCGCAGAATACTTCGATGCTGGCGAAAAAGCCTATCGCACCAAGGAAAAGATTTACGAGACAATAGCCGCGAAGCTTCGGCTCCACGCCGCTCTCGAAGAAACCCATTTTTACCCAGCGGCAGCCCGCGTCATCGTCGATCAGGTACGTGAAGGCGAGGAAGAACATACTGTCTTCAAGGAGCTACTGGACAAAATAGACGAGTTGGCGGCAGAAGACAGCACCTTCGATGCCAAAGTGACTGTTTTGAAGGAGCTGATCCACCATCACGTGGGAGAAGAAGAGCGCGACCTCTTCCCCGTTTGCAGCAGTAAGATGGGTAAGGAGAAACTCGACGAGCTTGGAGCCATTATGCATGCTCAGACTCTACGGGAAGATGAAGAATTAAAAAGTGCAAAAGCTGAGCTCAACAAGTCCAAAGAAAATCATTGAGCTCTAGCCTTTCAACTACTCTTTCGACCCGCTCCACGTCGCCAGGAATGAAAGCGCTGGAGTAGGCCGAAGACAAAGCCGGGTGCGTGAGCCCGACGCCATTCTCCAGCCACAAACTTATTGGCCTCGCCCATCGTCGGGTAAGAATGGATCGTCGAGAGAATTTTATTCAGACCGAGATTATGCTTCATCGCTGTAACGAACTCGATCAGAAGGTCGCCCGCGTGGTCGCCCACTATAGTCGCCCCGAGTATTGTGTCTTTGCCAGGAACCGTTAATACTTTCACAAAGCCTTTAGCGTTTTCATCGGCAATAGCGCGATCGAGATCATCGATGTGATAGAAGGTAGTCTCGTAAGGCACACCCTGTTGCTTGGCGGTGCTTTCATTGAGGCCAACCCGAGCAGCCTCCGGATCCGAAAAGGTTACAGCTGGAATGACCCGATAGTCGGCAGCAAAAGCCTTAAAGGGGCTGAAGAGGGCGTTGACGCTAGCAAACCAAGCTTCATGCGCGGCGACGTGGGTAAACTGGTAGTCGCCTGTGATATCGCCGCAGACATAGATGTTGGGGATATTAGTGCGTAGAAAGATATCGGAAGCTATTCGGCCCTTGTTGTCGATTTCGATTCCGAGATCTTCACAGCCGATGCCTTCTATATTCGGTTTGCGACCGATTGCTAAGAGAATAAGATCAAACTCGATCTGTACCTCTTTACCACTTGCATCACAGATAAGGTGGTTCTTGCCATTGCTCTGACGCACTTCCATCGCTCGATGGGCTGTATGGAGCTGAACTCCGTCTTTCTTCAGACCAGTGGCGACCGCAGTTGATACTTCCAGGTCCTCTCTAATGAGAACGCGTTCAGCCATCTCAACTATGCTAACCTCGGAGCCGAAGCGGCGGAAAGATTGCGCCAGCTCACAGCCGATGGGGCCCCCACCAAGAACGACGAGCCGCTTAGGCAGTGTGCGGATCTCCCATATATTGTCGGAAGTATAGTATTTGACCACATCGAGACCAGGAATTTTGGGCACGAAGGGCCTCGCTCCTGTGGCAATGATTATATTGCGGGTGGTGAGAACTTTGCCGTTCACCTCTACTTCGTAGGGACTCAAAATCTTCGCTTCACCGCTGATACAGTTGACTCCAAGGCCCTCATAGCGCTCTGTAGAGTCGTGGGGTTCGATCGTTTTGATAACGCGTTGGACCCTTTCCATCACCTGAGCGAAGTCGAATTCGATCTCGGTGGAATGAAGTCCGAATTCTTGTGCGCGGCGTGCGGTAGCCAGAACTTTTGCGGAGGCTATGAGGGCTTTACTGGGGACGCAGCCGGTGTTGAGGCAGTCGCCACCCATTTTGTGCTTCTCTATGAGAGCGACCTTGGCTTTCACAGTCGCTGCTATATAAGAGGAAACCAGTCCGGCTGAACCCGCTCCAATAACGATGAGATTATAGTCAGCCGTCTTCGGCTTTTTAAACTTCTTAAGCACTTGCTTCCCTTTCATGAACTGAACAATCTTTTTCACCACTATGGGGAAGAGCCCCAGAAGAACGAAGGAGACGAGGAGTTTGAAGGATAGGATGCCGCTAAGAGATGTAATCTGACTCAGCTGCGTTCCCGCGTTTACGTATACGGCAGTACCAGGCAGCATTCCGAGCTGGCTGACGAAGAAAAAGCGGGCAATCCCGATCGATGTCAGCCCCATGCAGAGGTTGATTATGAAAAAAGGTACAGCCGGCACTAGCCTCAGAGTCAGAAGGTACCAGGCTCCATCTCGCGCCACTCCTTCATTGATAAGCTGCATCCTCTGCTTGAACTTGCTCTGAACATAATCGCGAAAGAAAAGCCTAGAGAGCAAAAAGGCCAGCGTGGCTCCTACGGTGCTCGCAATGGAAACAAGCAAGGTTCCGGTCCAAAATCCGAAAATGGCACCCCCGACCAGGGTAAGAATCGCAGCACCAGGTAGCGAAGCTGCAGTGACGAGAATGTAGATTCCTAGGTAAGAGCCGATCGTAAGCCAGGTGTTCTCTTGATAAAAGGCCGCGAAATCCTGCTGCTTTCCCTTGATGAAATCGAGGGTTAGAAAGCGACCCAAATCAAAGGCGAAAAAGCCGATCAAGACTAATGCAAAGACAAGCAAGAGGGCAATCTTTAGAGGTTTCTTAGCCAAAATCACTCCCTTCGAAATCTTAAGAAGATGCTGAGCTCCCTAGCTCTATCGTCTCTTCGATTCGATTCTTTATGCGATAGTTTTATCTCTGCCAGGCTGCGCGCCCGACCGGGATTTAGCATAGCATCAAAAATAGTGAAGGAGCCAAGCAATGAAGGAGACTAAGCTAGCTGTCTCTCTGCCGAAGGCGCGGTACTTTCTTCGAAATCATAGGCGCTCATTTGAAACTTGCGCGTGCGGAATGCGAACTCAAAGGTAAAGCCTGGCCATATGGTAGTATTTCTTCCGTTTGGAGCCAGGTACCAGCTCTTACAGCCCCCACTGGTCCAAACTGTGTTTTTGAAACGACGGCTAAGTTCGCTGTTATAGCTGGCCTGTACGTCTTTCTTGACTTCTATGGACTTGAGTTTGGCTTGGCCAGCCTTAAGAATCCCGTCGACTACATAGCGAGACTGGGCTTCGATCATGAAAATCATGGAGTTGTGCCCGAGGCCTGTGTTGGGGCCGACGATCATGAACATATTTGGAAAGCCTGCCACGCTGCTACCGAGGTAGGCCTCGGCACCATTGGCCCAAAGAGCAGAGAGTTCTTGATTGCCGCGCCCACGGATCTCGAAAGGTGCGGTCGCTTCTGCTACCTGAAAGCCGGTGGCGCAGATGATAGCATCAAGTTTTATTTCCTGCTGGTCTTGCGTTTTGATACCTTGCGGCGTTACTTCGGCGATGCCTTCGCTTACGAGATGGGTCTGAGGAAGTTTGAAAGCATCGTAAAAATCGTTCGATAGAAGGATGCGCTTGCATCCCATGGTGTATTCAGGCGTTAGTCTAGCCTTGAGTTGGGGATCTGAAATCTTTTCATCCATATGGGCGAATGCCCTTTTTTGGCCAATGCGCATAAGGCTGGGTCGTAGCAAAGCCATAGCTCTCAGCTCATAGAGCCAGTAGAGACCTGTTCTCATCAAGCGCTGTAAGCCTGGAACCCTACTCAAGAGCTGACGCTCTTTCTGGCTGAAAACCCGATCTGCCTTGGGGAGTATCCAGGCGGCAGTACGCTGGAACACATGCAGCTCTGCAACTTTCGGCGCGATGGCCGGGACTATCTGAATGCTGCTGGCACCTGTGCCTATAATCGCTACTCTCTGGCCTTCAAGCTTGAAATTGTGATCCCAGCGGGCCGTGTGAAAAATTTTGCCCTGGAATGAGCTAAGACCCTGAATATTAGGATAGGCCGGTCGGCTGAGACCACCGGTACAAAGGATGAGGTAGCGGGCTCTCAAAGTTTGGCCGCCACTGAGCGCAAGTATCCATACGCCGCCGCGTTCATCGAAACGAGCTTTTTCAACTTTGGTGCTAAATCGGATATGAGATCTTAGTTGAAAACTGTCGGCACAGTGCTGCATGTAGGCATAAATTTCAGCCTGGCCCGAAAACTGCCGCGACCAGTCTGGTTTAGGAGCAAAGGAAAAAGAGTAGACGTGGGAGGGAATGTCACAGGCCGCCTCGGGATAAGTGTTATCCCGCCAGGTTCCACCAAGGTCATCGGCCTGCTCCAGAATAGTGAAGTCATGCTGGCCTTTTTTCTTCAGACGGATAGCCATGCCCAGTCCGGCAAACCCACTGCCCACAATCACGATCTCTTTATCCACTAAGTTCATACCGATCCTAAAGAGCTTCGTCCAAACTCAGCTTGGACTCATTTACCGAGCGTCCATTCACAGTGACTGGAGTGAGCTCTTCCAGTAAGATCTGTCCTAATTTCAAGAGCTCAGAATCATCTTGCTGCGAAGGATGAAAGCTCGGCTTAAAATAACGCAAGTAGCTAAGAGTCAGTGATGAAAAATAGCCATTTATGCCGAAGTATTCCTTGAAGGCTGCCGCTAGAGCTTTGAAATTGAGAAGCTGGCGGTCTTTTTTCAAGAGCTTGGCATTGTAATAAATAGTAGTGACCGTTAGTGAAAGGGAAGCTATCAACATGCCTAGAACTCGCCGCCGATAGCCACCTCCGACCGCGGTGAAGACATCAAAAGCTACCGATTTGTGCTCAACTTCCTCTATAGCGTGCCAGATCATAAGCGCCCTAACCTCAGGAGCCATTTTATTCATGGTTTGTGGTCGGCTTAGAAGCGCTCCAGCCATTATTGCTGTCATGTGCTCAAACCCGACTGTTAGCGCTAAAGCCAAACGAGGATCGAGGTCAATGAGTTTTTGGTTTTTTTCGCGATGTCGCTTAGCTATAGCTCGGCAGTAGTCTTCGGCTTCTGGAACCAGGGATGCAACCCAGATGTTGAAGTCGGCGTGAACCTTACCGTGTAGGGACTCTTGAGCCATAAATCCTTTGATCTGACTCCGCAGCTCGGGATCTTTAACTTGGTCTTTAAAATAGGCTACCGACTTAACGAACTGCTCTTCGCCCGACGGAAATTGAAAAGAAAGCGTATTGATCAGATGGGTGACAAAGGGATTATTATCAAACCAAAAGCGCTCCGTACCCTCCCGATATTTTGGGTTGATAGAGCGAATGGTTATCGACTTTGCATTGTAGGCAGGAGCTTTAGCTTTACTCATGTAGGTGGACCCCCCCATTAAGTTACTTCGGATCATTATTCACTTTTCCAAAGCTTTTTTTTCGGCATTCTCAAGCAAAAGAAATGCAAGCTACAAGCCGCCAGTACGATCGGAAGTAAGATCTTGAAATCATAAAAATAAAGTCGGGGGTAATTCTAGAGAATAGGCTTCGAAAGCGACAGGCCTAATCTAATTGCCGGCAAATTTTTGATCTAACATATTGGAATTGATTAAAAAAAGACAAAAAGAGAATTTATAGAGCGTAAAATTTTCGAAATTGAGCTCGGTATTAAGCCTAAGCTTATGAAAGAATTAGATAATTCAGCAAACTGAGCTTTGAAAAAATTTCCCGCTTCACCCAAGCGAGGCTTGGCAAAGCGGGAATAAATGTGTTGCCGTAAAAGTTCAAGCCCTAAGGATCTGGAGCTCGGTTGCCTGACCGTTGAGCATCGCCAAGTAGGTACTACCTGCGATAAATTCTTCAACGACATAGCACTCAAGTTCTTCCGCGCCTTCTTTGCCATCTAGCTTGGCTTGGAAAGCAGCTGGTGACTCTGTATGAAGGTCAGGCGTCCGCAGACGCGCGATCAAACCTTTGGCGAGGTGTCGCTGCTCATCGCGAAGCTGAAAGTGCTCCTTGAGGATTTTAAAGACGATTTCTTCAGCATCTGGCGTCGCCAACCACGCAATGAAGCTGCCATTGGCAAAAGCCATGGATGAAGTCGCAAGGGAGCTACCGAGAAAGATACGTCGGCTCAGTTTTGATTCCATAGTGTTTCTCCACATATCTGTTTAAGCGAGATCTTTCAAATATTTATGCTAGCCGGTATTCTCGTGGGCTTGAGGTGGATGTACGGCACCCGCTTCTTATTACGCTCATCGATTGTCCGTTCAATATCAGCCAGGCGTAGGACGAAGCGAGCTAGCTGAGGTCCTACCTTCAAGGTCATTTCAGGCTCGTAGATCCCGAGCTGAGTATGATTGATTCCCGCCAACTGCGTTAGGATCGCCAAAGTATGGACAGCCACATCCAGTGGAGGAAGATTTGCAACCCAGTCTTTCTCGGTATGTCCACGGCCCTTGGGCTCAGGCGTGTAACCAGCTAGTGGATTGGCTGGAACGAAAGTCATTTCCGTACCTTGAGTGAAGTTTACAGCGGCGTGCTGCGGGCCTGCGGTAAATATGATCATCGTAACGATCTCGATGAGGTCCGTACGATCGCGGACTGCTCCTGGACTTACGCCAAAATCTTTGATTTTACCTACATTGGTGGCTTCGGCAGCCCAGGCCTGAAGTTCTATATCAGCGCGTATTTCGGCATCGTTTTTATAGTAGACCTCAACGTAACTACTGACCCAATCGTACACTGCCTGCCAAACAAGGAGAGCGTCGTCGCGATAAGGATATGCTGTGATGGTTTTCGTGTCAAAAACGCCAAAACGCTTTAAGCGAGTTGGAACATAGTTGTCTCTGAAGGAATAAGCCAAACGAGAGCGGGCGGAATACTGCTGATTGTCAAGGATATCAGAGCCGACCAAGCGCTCGACCGACTTGCCAGGTTGAATCAAATTAGTACGCGCCAGGACATTAATGTTGACGGTACCTTCAAAATGCTGATTCAAGAGCGCATGGATCGGATGCCGTACGTGTAGCTTTCTTCTCGTTGCTGCAACTGCCGCGTCGACGAGGAGGTGCGTAAGTCCCAGGTGGGTGACCACTTCATGATGATTATTGTGGGCAGACAACACGCAGTTGCGGGCGATCTTCCAGGTATAACCATCTTTAGGGGTATAGATTTCTCGACCTTGAGGGGTAGGTCCGCACTGGATAGCGAAAGGATAGAGGCGACCACCCCCACGAGGAACTGCGAAAGCAGCCCAGGGAGCATACTGATACTTGGGACCTTGCGGATGGAGTCCATTCTTCAGGGATGCCATTTCAGTATGCTCAACAAAGAAGATGCGGCCTTCGTTGAGGGCGCTTGAGAGATCATCATTAGCGAATTCGGCTACCGACCGCAGGTGCTCATTCGTAATAGGAAAGGCCTGAGGTATCGATTTCATTTTCTGAACTTGGTTCGGATTAGGGCCGGCGAGGAATGTATAGCCAAATTGCTCGTCAGAATCAAAGCGCGAAGCGATGTCCGGAACTTTTATGTTAAAGAAGACTTTATCAGTGTAGTCCTGAATCGACTGCGCTTTTCCGCTTGGTTGGCAGACACCGAGGTCGGGCGCATAGTATTCGCTAACTCCACCGCTTTGGATCGTTGAAACGAGATTTTTCGGGCTGCGACGCACCAATTCTTTTTCAAAGGTCAGCCCAGATTCTTTGACCGTAGCCCCTAAGTTAGAGCGGATCTTGAGGAAGGCTCGGAAGGTTTGGAGCAACCAGTTCGGATCGTTCTTGTCGAGACTTCCCTCGGCTTCAATTAGAGGCATAACATACTCGGTGTTATATACGTAGCCCTCGGCTACTTTCTCGATTTCAGCCTTGCGCGTGCTCGACGAGTCTTTTTGGGGAATTGAAATATTAGCCATACGAGCACCCTCCTCTTTTGAAAAAAAGCAGCATCCTTGATTCCTCATCACTGGGCTTTGGCAAAGAGTCTCGCTTTCTCAACGGGAGAACGAGAGGTCCCTTGACCTAAAGCTTACTCAGGAAAATTGAAAAGAATATCTCATTAGATAATAGCATCTTTTTGTTTGAGGACCAAACTGAGCTATAATACCAATAGATTTTTTATAGAGAGAATTGCGATTTATTGAGGAGGTTCTGGAAAATGTTGAAAATTCTTGCGTTCCTTATGTTTTCTACAAGTTTTGCGTTCTTACCTGCTTGCCGAACTACCAAAGGAGGTAGTAGTGGTGATTCGGTTTTGTGGGATACCCCCGAAAACCGCAGTGTAACTGTCAATTTTATTAAAGAGGCTGTCGCCGAGCTCTTACCTGGAGTCAACCAGAATGATCCAGCCGTTGAGCAGTTTGCAGAGGCTCTACAAAAGAATGAGACGAAGCAAACAGAATCCGCTCAGTTTCTCTTGAAGAAGGTGGCAGAACAGAGGAAATCTGGAGCCCCGCTCGATATAGAATCTTCTGAAGTATCTAACTATATAGTAGAGCAGTTCTTGGCTATGACTAATTATATTGCCGTCCATCAGCAGAAAGAATCGGTCCTAAAGTATATTGGCTATGAAGGGATGATGACGACGTCCGCAGCTAATTGAAATCTCTAGGGGCGTCTCTCCCTAAGAGAGATACCCCTATCAAACACCTGTTTCGCGCGCGGTCTCAGCCCAGGTCAAAATCCTACTTACTTGTTCATGTGCATCGTTCACGAGCATATTTCCTGGCCCTCCATGTATGGAAATAAAGTGCGCAAAGTTCCAGCTTAAAACCCTGCGAAGGGAC
>JBGSTX010000187.1:0-4637 GCA_041736305.1 Oligoflexus sp.
CTCCTTCGCCCCCTCGATATTCATGCGAACGATAATATCGGCCTCTCGAATGACTGCCAATCGCGCCAGGGACTTGGCTAGATCAAGAGGATGGCTTTCCGCCTGAAAAAGTTGAGGAAGACTATGAAAGAAAACTCGATCATAGCGTTGAGAAGCAAACACAGCCGCTGACCAAGCTGATTCGCTCACCACACGGGTATGCCCCTTCCGGTAGAGTGAGCTGACATTCCCCTCATCATCCAACTGACAAAGGTACTCATAGCGTCGACGAAAGATCTGCGGATCCAAATGCAAGCTCACTACTAGGCTGCGCGCCGATGCTTTGAGAGTCTGCATGGCGAGGCGAGTTTTGCCCGCTCCTTCCGGCCCCAGATAAAAGATCAGCTGTGGATCAGCGCTCATAATCTCCTCCTATTTTTCTTAAGACTATGAAGGCCTAAAAAAGACCAGTCCTGCTGCGGCACCAAGTTTGAGGAGCACTGATCGATCGTATTGCAAATCCTTGCGTGTTTCACGAAGACTTGACGTTACAAATAAAGCGCCCACTATGGTCCAAATACCAGCATGAGTCGCCGGCAAGAAGCTTTCCATTATATGCATCGATGATTCCTTTCCGCTCGTCAGATGGAATCTACTCGTTCGCCTCGATCGTATCAATATTTTATTGCAACTATTTGCATTTGAGAGGGGCTTTAATGCTATTTTGGCTTACTGTCTCTCACGCTAAGCTTTCCCAAACCTTCCTATCCGCGGAAGCGGATAGAAATTAGAATTGGTGCTTCTTTTTTCATAGCCCCTTCTTCTATACTAATGTTCGCTAGATAGGTTTCAGAAAGAGTGTCCATGGTCGGACCCTCCTCATTTTCTTCACGGAGCTGATATGAAAAGCAACACCACCAAAGCCCTCGTCTTTGCCGCAATCGCTGGCCTCGCCAGTGCAGGAACCATGGTCAGCAATGTTGCCAAAGCCTCAGACGCAAAAGGTATGTGCAACGAAAACAACAGCTGCAAAGGCAATGGAACTTGCGCAGGTAAGTCTGACGCTGATAAAGCTGCTCATACTTGTAAAGGCCAGAACGCTTGCGCAAATAACGTCCGCCAATTAACCAAAGCTGAATGTGATAAAATCAAGGGCGCAACCTTTGCTGCTGCAGACCACAAAAAAGCAAAATAATCAATAGTTGAGACTGACGAGTTCGCAATTCAGGAGTACCCCCTATGAAGTTGGAACCAGCGTTTCCAGTCCTTGGTTTGGGGCTTGGATTGCGAACCCCTTTCTATTCCCAAGTTTTGGCCGCTAGCAGCCAAGAAGCAACGAGGGATTCCCCTACTGACTTCGATCCTGCGACGACTCCCATCCAGTGGTTTGAGTTCATCAGCGAAAATCTGATGGGAACCCGCGGTGGACGTGGCGGCCGACCACTCCGTATCATCGAAACCCTGCGCCGCGACTGGCCCTTTGCTTTTCATGGTGTCTCCCTATCAATCGGCTCGACCGACCCCTTGAATTTAAGCTATTTGCATAAGCTCAAGGATCTCGTTCATCGCTTCGAGCCAGCCATTGTCTCCGACCACCTTTGCTGGACGGGTCAAGCCGGGCTGAACTTGCATGATCTCTTGCCGATTCCTTATACAGATGAAGCCTTGGCCCACATCAGCAGTCGGATCCATTACGTGCAGGACTTGCTCGGTCGACGGCTATTGATAGAAAATGTTTCGAGCTACCTCAGTTTCTCGCACTCTACCTGGCAGGAATGCGAGTTTCTTGCTGAATTGACGAGGCGAACTGACTGCGGGTTGCTGCTCGATATCAATAATGTCTTCGTCAGTTCGGTGAACCACGGCTTCGATCCGCGAGAATTTTTAAATCGTATTCCTCTGGGTAGCGTTGGACAATTTCATATCGCAGGTCACCAAAGATTGCCGACTCACATCGTCGACACCCACGATCACCCAGTCTGTGAAGATGTGTGGCAACTCTATGGCTATGCCTTGCAGCGTTTCGGCCCGGTGAGTACACTCCTTGAACGCGATGACAATATGCCACCCCTTAGCGAACTTGAGGCTGAGCTGCGTATCGCCAAAGGGTGGCAGGAGAGAATTATTCATGGACAGCAAACTTATAACGGCAGCATCGGGCGGACCAAATCTCAAGCAGCTGCAGGCTTCCATGCAGAAACTTCTGCTTGATGATGATGGCATCCAGGCTTTTCTCGATAAGGATCCCGAACAGACCAACTGGGTCGGCCGCTGCATCGATGAGTCTGAGATCCTGTCCCGTGAGCAAAGACTCGAGATCTATGCACAAGGCTATTTTCTTCGTCTCGAAGAGTGTTTTCGGGCCGATTATCCGCGCCTAGCCTCGGCTGTTGGCGAAAGTCGATTTCGGGTTCTCGTCATGAGCTTTATGGCCCAATCACCTTCGATATCTCCAACTTTAAGTGATGCCAATGAAGGCTTTGAGGACTTCTGTCGACAGCACCCTTACGCTCAGGAGCTGCCTTACATCGGTGATCTTTGTGCTCTGGAAAGTGCTGTATGCGTCAGCTTCTGGGCGGATGATGAACCTTGCCTAGCAGCGATCGACCTGCGGGCTGAAGACATGGAGCAACTGGAATCTCTGCGCTTTGTTTGTCATCCATCACTTGTACTTCTCGATCTTTCCTGGTCCATCGATGAGCTTTGGAATACCAGCCTGGACGATGCCGGAGGCATGCAAGCGAGGGCAGGGCTCAGCGAGCGGCCTACCCCGCTTATGCTGTGGCGGAGCCACGACATCGTTCAAATGGAAGTTCTGTCGCCAAACGCATTTGCAACCCTGCGTGCCCTTTCATTCGGAACCCCACTGGGACTCGTCGCTGAAAGGGCGCAGGCTTTCGGAGCCAAGGAGGGCGAAGCCTTCGGTACCTGGTTTGCGACTTGGCTTTCGTCGGGAGTGTTTACCGCAATCTGTCTTTCTTGAGTGTCGACAGATGGAGGATAGGTCCAAGTTTGCCCCCCGACTCTTCCTTAGCTTTTTTTGCCGTCGACCAACATTTTGCCTTGAATCTCGAGCTTGATCGCAACCTCATCGCTTACGGTCACACCACCAGCATCGAGAGCCTTGTTCCAAACGATACCAAAGTCCTTGCGGTTGATTTGGGTCGTGGCCGTGAAAGCACTCTTAGTATTTCCCCAGGCGTCCTTGATTTCCCCATTAAAACCGACATCGAGGACGACGACCTTGGTGACTCCGCGCATGGTCAGATCACCTTTGACTTTGAAATTCTTGGGATCCGTTCCCATGACTTCGGTGCTTTTGAAGATAAATTCAGGGAACTTCTTGGCGAAAAAGAAGTCTTCGCCGCGCAGATGTTCATCGCGCTTCGTGTCGTTGGTATAAACACTCGAGGCATCGATCTTCGCTTCGAATTTCGTTTGCGCAAGGTTCTTCGGATCGTAGTTAAGTTTTCCTGAAAAGTCCTTGAATGAACCATGGACGGTAGAGATAACGAGATGCTTCACGGCGAAACCGACTTCGGAGTGGGATTTGTCGATTTCATAAGTCGCAGCCTGGAGTTGCGAAGCGAAAACAAAAAGAGCGATAGGCAGTAGATTTCTCATGTTGATCCTTTCCAAGAGTTGCACATGAACCACAAGAGCTTACTTCTCTTGCTGGGTCGTGTGCAAGCAAGTCTTGAATTTTGATTGATTGGGAAGCCTCGATAGAAAACCGACCTCCGCCATGACCGCAGGACCTGCGCGCACAGTTTGAATCTCCTGTAGAAAGGAGCTAAACTAAGCAATGTCTTCTAAGATTTCATCTTGAGTTCGAGCCCAAATGAAGACCGATCGACAAGAACTCAAAAGTCACAAGTCTCGACCTGGTTCAAACTGATGAACCATCCGAGCGCATCAATTGAGGAGTATGGACCATGGATTCAAAAGCTAAGTTGTTGCTCGTTGCGAGTCAAGCCTTGACTGCCCTGACTTTGAACAGTACTGAGCTCCTAGCGCAAGCACCCAAAAAGAACGTTACAGAAGTCGAGTGCTATGGAATTCATGGCTGTAAGGGTAAAAATGATTGCGGCATCGGTCAGGAGCAAATCGACCTTGCCAACAAAATCTTCAATAACAAATTCACAGCCAGCACTACCTTCGAATGCAAAGGCAATGCTCTAGGAAGCGTAGCCGAAAAACATTTAGCATGGGTCACGGAGAAAAGTGGCAAAGAGGCTTGCTTTAAGAAAGGCGGCTTCATCTTCACCAAAAATGCTGACAAAAAATTACAGCTCGAAGACAAATCTGGTACCAAAAGCTGAGATCTGGGGCAGGCTGGTTTTGCCAAAAGGCTTGCCAGCCAAGTCCTATCCCTGGCCAAGTGAATTCTAGGAAGCCACAGCCCATTGGGTCATAACGGGAGCCTTTGCATTGTGAGAAGGCACGGCAAAGTAAACAAACTTGCCGGGAAGTATCAGATGAAAGGTAGTTCCCTGTAGAGGCACCGTAGTGACAAACACTTTTCCCCCGTGCGCCTCAAGGCCACTCCGCACGGCATCCAAGCCCACTCCACGTCCACTGATATCGCTCGCCTCTTGTTTCGTGGAAAAGCCGGACGCGAAGAGCAGCTCGATAACTTCATCAGCCAGAGGTTGGGC
>JBGSTX010000210.1:0-4970 GCA_041736305.1 Oligoflexus sp.
AGGATTTGCCGAAGTATCAGAGTTGGACCTCGGAGCTGTCTCGTGACTTCGGGATCTATACTCCAGATAAAGTCGATTTTTTTATTGAGAAATTGCGGCGTGAACGATGAGGCGATATCTTCGAGCTGCTGCGTGAGATCAAAATCGCTGAATTTTGAAGGGATGTCTCCTGCATCAGTTTGAATCAGGTCGAGAGTCTGATTGACGAGAGCCAGCAGATCCTCGGCTCGCGAGTGAATAATTCCGACCCATTTCAACTGCTGCTCATTCAATTGGGTCTGTTGGATGATATCAGAAAAACCCAATATGGACGTGAGTGGAGTCCGGAACTCGTGACTAATATTGGCCAGAAACATGGTCTTTGAAGCGTTGGCCTGCTTCGCATCTTCCGATCGAGCTTCAGCTGTGCGTTTCGCGAGGAAGAGATCTGAGGTCTGCCTTTTGACGGCGCTGCGCAGTTGAAAAGCCCAGATTATTGCTAAGCAGAGTAAGACGGAAACCAAGCCAGCGATCCAGCTGGCTTTTTCTTGGAAGGCGCGCTGCGATTCGGCTGGAGTCCTATAGATAAAGCCCTTCAGCCGACTCAGGTTGAGATCATCCTCCGGATTCACAGGAATCAAATCTTTAGCCATTTGCGTCCAGCGGGCTTCACTCATGCTACCCAGAGGGATGATGTCAGGGAGAATAAGATGTCGGAGAGCAGTGGCTTCATAGCGCAGGCGATCGCGGGAAATCTTGCGTTCCTTAACCGACGGCAGAGTGAGGATGTAGTCGATCATTTCTTCGGTGTGGCTAAACGCGTAGCGCCAGCCTTCAAAACTAGCTCTGCGAAAATTTTCGACAGCTTCTGGATGTTCATTGAGAAAGCGTTCAGATGTGAAAAGGCTGTCGCCATAAAAGTTAATGCCATAATCTATGGGATGGATAACTTGAAATCCCAGCTCGAGTTCGCGCAGACGATAGAGTTCACCCGTTGAATAGGCTTTGCTAGCATCGACGTCTCCGTCGATGAGCGATTGCAGGTCCCACTTCGGGTCGATGATCTCCAGCGACTCCATGGGGAAATTTTGCTTATTGAACATCGCCCGAATAACGTACGAACCTCTCCCTTCCGGCAGTGCTACCCGCTTGCCTTTCAAGTCCCGAAGACTCATGATATTGCTCGAGTTCAAGCTGACTAGACAGTAACCTGTATTCTGAAACACGACTCCAAGCACGACTACGGGCTCACCTTTAAGGCGACGCACTAAGAGCTCAGTATCAGACAGGCCAAATTCGGCCCCACCTTCTAAAATTTTCTTAACTGGATGAAGTTGAGGGTCAGCTTCGAAGAATTGAACATCAAGGCCTGCTTTGTCGTAAAGGCCTAGGATCTGCGCTGCATAGAAGCCTGCGAATTGGAACTGATGAAAATAGTGCAGCTGCAATCGCACGGGGATTTTGGGTTCTGCAAAGGCTAGCCCGCTCCAGAAATAAAGAAAAAAGAGTAAGTAGCTCTTTGAGTAGAGAAACTTTAGCATAACATTTTGTTGCTCAGAAGAAATTAAGTAAGTCTAGTTTGCTTGAATCTTCACCATATAACGGTACGCTCGTGATTGGCAAGAAAGCAAAACCCAGCCGCAAAGAGCGGTATGACTTTTGGGCGATCTAAGAAAGAAATCTTAAACTGCAACTTCAGCTTTTATAGCTGGATGGGGATCGTAGCCAAGCAGTTCAAAATCTTCGATCCGATAATCAAAGAGAGTTGGAGCATGGCGACGGATTTGAAGCTTAGGAAAGGGACGTGGTTCACGCCCCAGCTGCAGGAGTGCTGCCTCTCGATGGTTCAGATAAAGATGAGTATCGAGTCCGAACCAGACGATCTCTCCAGCTTGGTAACCACATTGCTGAGCCAAGAGATGGGTCATGAGGCCGAGATTCGCAATGTTCCATGCTAGTCCAAGATAGCTGTCAGCGCTTCTTTGTACACAGCTTCCCGAAAGGCGTCCGGTCTTCTGGTGGACAAAGAACTGATAATGCTTGTGGCAAGGGGGTAGAGCCATTTCATCGAGTTCCCCAACGTTCCAGCCGTCCCAGAGGATGCGGCGCGAACCAGGATCGTTCTTCAAAAGCTCTATCACTTTGGAAACCTGATCGATCTCACGTCCATCGGCAGTTTTCCAGCGTCGCCATTGCTTGCCATAGATAGGACCGAGATCACCCCAGCGTGCGTTGAAAGCATTATCCTCGACTATAAGTCGTTCGAATTCAGCCTGTTCGATCGTCTCACCCGTGCTTTCGCGGAAGCGCTTCAGCGGCCAGTCGGTCCAGATGCGAACGTTCTGCTGGAGCAATTCACGGAGGGAGGTCGAACCTGAAAGCATCCATAGAATCTCTTTAAAAGCGGTTTTCCAATAGACTCTTTTAGTCGTAAAAACAGGAAAACCCGCGGCGAGATCAAAGCGCATGGACGCTCCAAAAATCGCTTTGGTGCCGACGCCTGTGCGATCGTGGCGTTCGTCACCTTCATCGAGAATTTTTTGCAAGAGATCGAGGTATTGATATTCAGGATGTCGCGTCAAAAGTTCCAGCCCTCAGTTCGTGAACTTTCACGACTATAGACTGGGAGCTTCCGCTCGTAAATCGAATCCGCTCTGAACCATGAGGGAAGGGCTCTTCAGCGGTGAGAGTAGATTGGAAAATAAGCTGAGAAGCTGGGCTGCATCCAGAGCATCGTTCTCGCTTTCACCTCCTAGGCCAGAAATCCAGGGCCGGAAGCTGTCCCAAAGTCCCCAGATCATGGCCGCGAGCTGAGCTGCACTAAGATCTCTGCGGAGGACACCTAGTGTTTGACCCCGCAGCAAATAGGCGATAAGCCATTTTTCGATAGCGGCAATCGATCCAGCGGCAGGATGCTTTTCCAGACGGGGGCCTGGCTGGAGGAAATTAGTCACAAAGAGGCCGGCCGAAGGCTTCTGGCGTAAGAGGTAGAGGAGCCCCTCGAGCAGCTGAGTCGTCAGTTCCCAGAAACTCTCAGAGTCGTGCACAGGCCGCTGCGCCTGGCGTATCAGCTGGCTGAACTCCCGAACAGTCGCTTTATAGAGAGTGAGAAAGAGGTCTTCCTTCGAACTAAAGTAATAATACATCGTACCTTTGGCCATCTTACATGCCCTTATAATACGATTGAATGATGCATCTTGGTAGGTATGGCGGGCAAACTCGTCTAGAGCAACACTGAGGATAAGCACCATGCGGCTGGTGTCGAGCCGTTCGAATTTTTCGGTCGGCATACGGACTCTCCTGAAAGGGCGTGTGCGTCCATTTTACCACGCCCTGGCGGAGGAAAGTACCGGCTCCGGAAATACCGCTGAGGATTCAGGCTTTTTCGAGACGAATTTTCACCTGGGGAGCCATGTAAGGACTTGGGGCCTGCTTGACCTCTGGCGCATTTACTAAGGTAAATTTGTAACCCTTGAGAGAGCGGGCGAGGAGAAGCTTCACCGCCATATAGAGAACCTGTTCACCGAGGCAGCGATGCCCTTGCATGCGATCGCCGCCACCGAAGGCAACGAAAGCGTGGGGACGGGTCTTCGAGAATGGACAGCCTTCTTTTTCCTTACCTAGTATTGCCGCCCACTCCTGACAACGCTTCGGGTTGAAACTGTCGGGTTCAGGGTGCAGGCTGGGCAAGTGATTCGTCGCATAAAAGCCCCCTACTAAGAGGGTGCCTTTAGCTATCGTGTAGCCATTCACCACAAAATCTTTGCTAGCTCGACCGACCTGAGCATTGATGATCGGTGAGGTGCGCATCACCTCTTCGATGAAGGCTTGTAGATAGGCCGCCTTATCCATCTGCTCCAGCGTCGGGACCGTATCGAATTCCTTGAGCTGAGCGCGCACTTCTTTGAGAACTTCGGGAAACTCAGCGAGCCGGGCGAGAGAGTTGAGGCCGACTACCCAGACTCCTGCCGAGCCGATAAAAATGTGCTGAATTTCGGCTACTATTTCGTCGTCAGTCAAATTCGAGTTATGAGCAAGAATCCCTAGCATGCAGTTGGCTGCTTCTGCAGGCTTCTTCTTTTTCTGGATCGCGAGACCTTCGCGGTACCATTTGAGCATCTGATCGCGATAAGGTAGCTTCTGCTCAGGTTCGATGCCGCGGAATCCTGCCATGCATTCGTTATAAGCGCGGCCCATTTCCGGGGTCGCCTGCATACCTGTGATGACCAGGCTCAGAGCCTGAAACACCATGCCTGGAGCTTCGGCCTTTAGGTCGAGCTCGCCCGCACTTTCCCAACGAGTGACAAAGGCTTTAAAAACCTCATCAAAAACGGGAAGGTATGCTTTGAACGCTGCCGGCTGGATCAACTTGCCGAGAATCGCCTTCCGCTCGCGATGCTCTTCCCCGTCCAAAGCGGGCACAACTTTAGATTTGCCATCGCTGATGAAGGCCAAGCTTTCAGGGCTCTTCGCTGTTTTGCGAGCGACCCAGTCGTTGTTATAGAAGGCCTTCATTCCATTTTCGCCGGTGAGAAGTATCGCGTTTTCGTTGTTATAAGTGGTCTTAAGAACTTCACCGTGCTGCATCGCTTTTTGACGTGACCATCCGAAGCCTCCTCCCTGCATCCAGCCGGCAACTTCTTCGGGACCTTGATTACCGGGAATTACCTGGGGAGAAGTGGAACTTTTCTTGTCGCTCATCACGTGGCTCCTTCGTTCGCATTGCGTTCCCTTAAAAGGCAGACTTTCAAGGGTTAACATGGATGCTTCGGAAGCTGCAAGCCGAGATCAGACGGCTTGCGAGCCTAGGTACTCTTCGATTCTGCTGAGCAGATACTGAAATCCTGCCGAGCGCTCGTCGGCCAGCTCATGCATGAAGACGAAGACGGGGTCGATACGGGGCACGGCGCGCTGCAGCTGAAAAAAGTAGTCGATGACTTCTCCAGCACCATCTTTATCGTGTTCGAAGGAACTTAGATCTATTATCCCAA
>JBGSTX010000254.1:0-14971 GCA_041736305.1 Oligoflexus sp.
TCCACGCGGTAGAAACGCTCAAATATACGCGGCTGATCCTGTGGTGCTATACCTATGCCGGTATCCTTGAGAGCCAGCTCCACATAGGAGCGGTCGCGCTTGATGGTGATCTCAATGCGACCATTCTGAGGAGTATAGTGCACAGCATTATTGAGGAGATTGTCGAGGATATGCGACATCGGTTTGCGACTGCCCTTGACCCGCATACTCTCGCCTTCAAAGCTGACGTTTAGCGAGATATTCTTCGAGTCGAGTTTGATCTGATGACGGCTGATAGCTTCCTGGATAATAGGCTTCCAGTCGACAGGTTCGAGGTCCACAGCCCCTTCGTTGGCTTCGATCGTCGCGAGACGCAGAAGGTCGTTGACGAGGTTAGACATCCTCTCGACATTAGCCTCGATGATGCCGAGAAAACGCAGATTGTTGCTGGAATCGCTCAGAGCGCCCCCGAGCAGAGTGTCGACATAACCCTTGATGGAGGTCAAGGGGGTCTTCAATTCGTGGGAGACATTGCTCGAAAACTCGCGACGAATCTGCTCCATTTTTTCGCGCCGCGAAATGTTTGCCTGAACCGCTTCGGCTAAGCGATTGATTGCATCGCCGAGACTCCCCATCTCGTTTTTAGGTAGCTGACGAATACGCGCCGCGTAGTTGCCGCGGCTGATGGCTTCGGCAACTTTGGTCATTTCGGCTACGGGACCTGTAACCCGCCGAACGAGCAGGAAGGCGACGAGCAGTGAGAGGATCATGCCCATGCTCGCGCCGATCGCGAGAGCGGAAAAAATTTCGGTCAAGCGCGTTTGAATGTCGCCGATGGGCACGCCGAGTCGAATGAAAAGCGGGCCTTTGGCGGTATCGGTCTTCTTTGCAGTATAGAGAGTCTGAGACTCCTTCAGATCGCTATAGCGCTTAGCGATGCCGATATGATCCGCTGCTGCCTGCCGCAATTCAGGGCGGCTCGAGTGATTTTCAGAACTGTTGATTTCTTCGACCTCGGATTCCATGAGAATCTGGCCCTTCTCATCGAGCACTGTAAGTCTCGTCTTGGTCGCTTGAGCGAGGCGTACGAGCTTCTTGATCGTCTCAGGCTCCCGCCAAGACAAGCCGTCCTCGAAGTAGGCCTCAAAGAGAAGGAGCTTTTCTTGAAGCCCTTCCATTGTGTTGCGTTCAACAAATTGTTCAGCTTTGATGACGAGGAGGTAACTGACGATAAAAGTCGTAAAGCCGATGATGAGGACGTAGGAGAGAAAGTTTTTCCAGAATAGTCGCGAGCGGATCATGGAGCCTCTCGAAACTTATACCCTAGACCTCGCACTGTTTCGATAAGATCGCGAGCCTCACCCAGTTTCTTGCGAATCGATCGCACGTGGACGTCGATATTACGATCGATCAAAACACCTTCGCCACGGGTAACGGCATCGAGCAGACGATCCCGCGAGAGGACTATGCCCGGTCTTGAAATGAGCGCGTCGAAGAGCCGGAATTCGGCCAGAGTCATCGCCACCTGGCTGCCCTGAACGCGGACTCGAAAGCGAGCTCTATCCACCTCGACTTCGCCTTGGCGGACAACGTCGTCACTCGTGTGCAGTGGCTCGGTATTAGGCATAACGCGAAGGCGCGTGTATATGCGAGCGATAAGCTCTTTGACGCCAAAGGGCTTGGTCATGTAGTCGTCGGCACCTACACCAAGTCCGAAAACAACATCGGTTTCCTCGGCTTTAGCCGTCAGCATAATAATGGGGACAGAGCGGCGTTCTGGGTGTTCGCGCAGCTTTTTGCACACTTCGATACCGGTGAGCATGGGTAGCATGAGGTCAAGGACAATCAGATCGAATTTGCGCTGGAGAGCCACATCGAGACCTTCTTGCCCATTATCGCAAACGCAGAGTTCGAAACCTTCGCGAGACAAGTTGTAGGCCAGTAATTCGCGAATATCAGGATCGTCTTCGATAACTAATATGCTCTTCACGGAGTGTCCTACCGTAATTGATTTATGAGTCGCCTTTGATATAGCCGCCCTTCTGATGAATTGCAAAGGATTTGCATAAAGCTTCTCTGAGGCGCTGGAGGGTAATTATAAGTGTTTGAAATTAATTAATAATATGAATTAAACCGAAGTTAACAGATTAAAAATTTTTGGTAAAGACCCAGGCTCTATCCAGTCGACGTGTAAAGGCAGAGTATAAATAGGAATTCCAAGATCTGCAAATGCCTCAGGCGCACGCCAATAGTCTTTCTCGCTGGTGAGCAGTCCGTCGGCCTCTGTAGCCGCCGCCTTCAGAAGATTGAAGTCGAAGCGTTCGTGATCGCCGACCAGATGCCGACGGATGATGGAAAAGCCTTGGGCCTCGAGACTTCGTTCCAGGCGCTCGGGACGGGCGAGGCCTAAGGCTAGCAGCCAGCGCTTGGGTTGATGGCTTGGATGCGAGGGCTCCTTGCCGACCATCAAAACGGGAGAACCATCGGCAAAACGAGCTCTGAATGAAGGCAAATCCCAGCGTTTAATGAGTTGAAGAGCCGAAGCGGCTGGAAAGTCCGCATCAGCGCGCGTGAATATCACTGCATCAGCGCGGCGAAGCGCTGAAAAAGGCTCGCGGAGACGACCGGCAGGAAGACACCAACCCGTATCGAAGGGTCGACGGGCATCGAGCAGGACTAGATCGAGATCGCGTTTGATACTCAGATGCTGAAAGCCATCGTCGAGAATCCAGTGAGTCGGCGCTGGGAATTTGCTCAAGAAACGCTGCGCAGCACGAAAGCGAAGGCTACCGACAATAATGGGAACTGTGGCGAGACGAACAGCTTGCATACGTGCTTCATCCGGATTTACCGTGGGCGAGTTCTCTGGCGGCAACACGAGCTCGGCCCCCAGCAGAACCAAGGAGTCCTTTGGATGCAATCCACTTCGATAGCCGCGTGTCAAAACTGCAGGTCTAGCGCCGATGCTCTCTAGATAGCGGCATACTTCGATAACCAGTGGGCTCTTGCCTGTCCCACCAAGTTCAATATTGCCAATAGAGATCACCTTCCCGGGTAATCGGTGGCTGCTAAAAATTTGCCGCTGGTACGCGAAAGCGCGCAAGCATTGCAATAGGCTGTAAAAAAGGGAGAAAGGCAGGGCTAAGGGAAAAAGGAACTTTTGCCAGCCACTCACAGGTAGGCTCCTTCAGCAGGCAAAACAGGCTTGAGTTGGGCTCGGAAAAGCATATATAGCCTCTTACAAAATGGCGCATGTGCTTTCCGCACGATAGGTCAAGATACGACAAAAATCAAAGGTATTCAGTAGCTAGGCCTAGCCCACTTTTAGGATTGATATTGATAAGCATTTTCAATATCACTAAAGCTCAGTCTGTGTTGTGATAGATATCGGAGGATATTGCCCCTCATGGCTTTGCGCGCAAAACAATTTTCTAGACTCTATACTTGGCATAGGATCGCTGGTCTCTATCTTTTACCTCATCTCTTGGTTCTGATGGTGACGGGAACTATTCTGGTATTCCGTCACGAGCTGGGGCCTGAAAAGAAGACCTTCACTGAAGCTGCCATCCTCCCAGAAAAATATGTTCCGCTGCAAGCGATCTTCGATGCGAGTCTTAAACTCTACCCGCGAGATGTGCCTGTAGCCTTCGATTTCGATCATGACAACGATCGTCTGCTCACGGTCCGGATGGGACTGGATGGTTCCAAGGCTTTCAAGGGCGCGCGGCGAGTCCTCTTCGATCGAGCTACCGGAGAGCATCTCGACAACGATAAGCCGAAGACAGAACATTGGACTGAATTTGTCCTGCGCCTACACCGAGAGTTCCTCCTCGGATTTTATGGCAAACTCTATGTGAGTTGGATAGGACTGGTCTTCGCCTTTGTTCTCGTAGCGGGCTTCATCGTCTATGGTCCTTTAATGAAGCGGCGAAGTTTTGGCAGTATGCGCATTAGCAGTCCTAAGCGCTGGAATCGCTCTGACATTCATAAGACCTTCGGTATGAGTATCTTCGCCTGGTGTCTGCTTATGGGCTTAACAGGCCTCTTTCTCGGACTGAGTGGGCAGTTGCTAAAGGTTTTCCAAGCCACGACGCTGAAGAAGTTTCAGGCGCAGAGTGCCGAGCTTGATCCATCGCAAGCTGTGCTTTCGATAGACGCTGCCTTGAAGAAGGCCCAGGAGCTGCTGCCAGAGGGTCACCTGAGTTTTATCGCACTGCCTGACACTCAGTTTGCGACGCCCAGGCATTATATATTCGTGCTGGACGGGGCGGAGACTTGGAATGAGCGTTTGAGTCAGCTGGTCTTGGTGGACGCCGTGGACCCTGACGCAAAAGCTCAAATTCAAGAGCTACCCTGGTACCTCCAGGCTTTGGTCCTCTCGGAACCGCTTCATTTCGGCGATTACGGTGGACTGGCTCTTAAGATTATCTGGTCTATACTCGGCGTAGCTTCCTTGATCCTGCCGCTCTCCGGTTTCAGCAGCTATCTTCAGAAGAGGAAGCAGAAGAAAGCTAAGCAGCGAGGCGGAGAAATTATTCTGCCGGTGCAGCTCGGAGCTGCATTCGCTCGTCCCTATCTTCTGCCTTGCCTCATGTTTGTCCTCAGTCTTAGCGGTCTTATTGGAGCTCTGCTTTTGGATGGGATCCTCGATTCCGTCGCCATCGCTCTACTTGCCCTACCTCTCGCTATCCTCGGCTTCCTTGCCTTCGCCTGGAAATCTGGTGGGCGGACCCTTCCCAAAAAAACGACGATTATTCCGCCTCGGAAAGTGAGCTGAGCCGATGAAATATTATTTCGCAAACTCTTTGATCCTCGGGATGTTTCTCGCCCATAGCCCATTCGGGCTGCTTCAAGCTGAGGAGAAAGAACGAATTGTAGTCAGCGCTTCGCGCCAGAAGGAAAGTCTGAAGTCGGTGCCCTCTACCGTGCAAGTGCTCGGAAAAGACGATCTCGATAGGCTAGCGGGTGAAGGCGCCAGTCTTGGTGAAATACTCGGTCGCCTAGTGCCAGGCCTCGGAGCTCCTACTCAGAGCGTCTCGTCTTACGGTCAAACTTTACGGGGCCGAGAAGCACTCATCGTTATCGATGGCATTCCACAGTCTGAGAATCGGCAGGTTTCACGACAACTCGGTACGATTCGACCCGAACTGATCGAGCGCATCGAAGTCATTTCTGGAGCCAATGCTGTCTACGGATCAGGAGCACCTGGCGGGGTGATTCACATCTTCACGCGCACGCCCAGCGATCGGGAACTAGCTTTTTCCACCAAGTTGGGCGTTTCCGTAGCCGATCGACCCATGGATAGTCGAAGTGCAGTTTACGACGCCAGCCAAGAGGTTTCGGGGACCCTCGGTGAGTTTCAATACCTGGCTGCGGTGGGAGTGGAATCGCGAGCCAATAGCTTCGATGCGAAGGGCAAGCAGATCGCTCCGGAGCCTGCGCAGACGAGCAGTGGCGATAGTTTGGCGCGGGAAGCAATGGTAAAGCTCGCGTGGGCTTTAAGTGAAAAGAGTTCGCTGGAACTTAATGGGCAGTTTTACAGCTCAGAGCAGGACAGCAAATACTATGCGGCCCTTGCACCTTACCGTGCAGAATCTGGGCTCGAGCTGAGTCGCCAGCCGCTGTCCAGTCGCTACCAGCTTTCGCTTAACTATACGCAGAACGAATTTCTTGGCCAAGAGCTCAGCGTGATAGCCTATCATCGCGCTAGGCTTTATCGCTTTTTTCCCTTCGCACTTACCCAACCCGTGCCGCTCGTGAATCAGTCGGAATCAAAAGCTGCTTTGTCTGGAATCAAACTTAGTCTTAGCAGCCAGATAAACGATCAGGTCTCTCTCATATGGGGGGTTGATTATGAGCAGGAAAGCGGCAGTCAATCGGCTCGTAGCTATGACTACGCCGCCTATCAGCAGAGTGCAGGCAGGGTTTATGAAAATCCCACTGAGCCCTATGACTATGGCCCAGACGTCGATACTCAGAAGACTGGAATATTCGCTCAGTTCAAGTGGCTCATGATGGAGGATCTTCAGTCTCGTTTTGGACTTCGCTACGAGCTTATCTCACAAAAAGTTCATGATTTCAATCCACCGCTTGAGACAGCCCTCCAGCGCAATTGGGGAACTGTCCTCGCTCGGGCGGGACAGCTTGAAGCCGCAGGTCAGATTCCGAGTGGGACTGTAGCTTCACTCCCTTCTACTTATCCGCTCAGCAGTTTTCCTGGCGGGACTCTCGACTACGATGCGAAAGCCTTTAATCTCGGGATGACTTACGACCTAAGTCCCGCCCAGAGTCTTTTCTTTCAAGCTTCGCAGGGCTACGAGCTGGCGGATACCGCGCGGCTGATGCGTGATGCCATTGCGGAAACTAGTCTCTTGCCGACCGTCGGGCCACTTTTCAAGCTGAGCCTGACGACCTCGACAGTAGAAGATCTTGAAGCTGCTACTATCGGTACTAGCAACTTTGAGATGGGCTGGCGTGGCATTTGGTCCTCGTTCAGTGGAAACTTTGCTATCTTCTTTAACCAGTCTGATAAGACCTATCGCTTCAATCGGGACTTTACGGTTGACCTTCTCAAGCAAAAG
This sequence comes from Oligoflexus sp., assembly GCA_041736305.1. Classification (GTDB taxonomy): domain Bacteria; phylum Bdellovibrionota_B; class Oligoflexia; order Oligoflexales; family Oligoflexaceae; genus Oligoflexus. Next base: position 6,561 of record JBGSTX010000254.1, read on the forward strand.
AAGCGCATTTACGGCTATGAAACGGATCTCAACTGGCGTCTCAGTGAAAGCTATAGCCTGGGTACAAGCTACAGCAGTAGTAAGGGTGAAATGGATACAGATTCCGGAGAGGAGGCTCTCCCTGCCGTGGAAGTTTCTCCCGCTAAGTGGACCGTCTTCACTGAATATCGTACCGGCAGCAATTTCAATCTGCGGGTTCAGCTGGCCCAACTCAGCGATTATACCGCATCCGAAATCGATACTGATGGCTATAGCGTAGTTGATGCCTTTGCCACTTACCACTTCGCCTTGCATTCCCGCCTTCAGGCAGGGGTCGAGAATGTCCTAGGTGAAAATTATAAAACGATTTTCCATCAGTGGGCCGAAGAAACTTATGGCCAAAGCTCGGGAGCTCCCGCCAGCGGCAGGCGTATCAGCCTCGCTTATCTAGTGGAATTCTAAAAAATGGGGCAGGAATTGTTAAAGCCTCGAGAGTCTGACGTGCGGCCGCTGGCAAAGCCGCAGCGGCCTCCACGCTTTGTCTATCTGGCCTGTGGGCTCTTTAGTGCCCATCAAGCGAGTCTGTTTGGACTCTACGCTTTTCTTGCGCCTGAATTGGGGGTATCGCTTCCCCAGCTCATCGGCGCCTTTGCTTTCGGATCGTTCCTTTTTCTCTTCGGGCAGCCCTACTGGGCTTACAAAGGGCTGGTATGGAGCCGCGAACGCGCGATTCTCATCGGCCAGCTAGGTCAGCTGCTATCTCTCTTGGCGCTCATTTTTCTGCCGAATATCCGTGCGCATGTGTCTCCTCAGGCCATGCTTATATTCGTCTTTGCCAGCCGCCTCGTCTATGGCCTGACAGCATCGGCCATTATACCGTCTGCACAGTCTCTGCTCGCCGAAAGCAGTCGCGAAGGCGAGTACATGCGCTCGATGACAGCGCAGAGTATAGCTCTCAATATGGGGCGCGTCTTAGGTCCGGTATCTGTCCTCATTCTTGCGCCCTGGGCACCAGCTGCAGTACTACCGGTTTACGCGGTTTTACTGCTGGCCTGCATAGCGTTGGCTCCCAAGACAGGCGCTAAGAGTAAAGTAGAAGAATCTAGCTCAGGTGGCTTTCACCTCAATCACCTGCTCCCTGATGGAGGGGCAGCTCGCTGGATCTTTGCCCTGGCACTCTTTCTGACAACTTACGTGGCTCTTATCCAGTCGAGTCTCGGAGCTGCGATGGAAATCTTCTGGGGAATGAACCCTCAAGAAGTAGCCAAAGAGGTCGCTCTGCTCACGATAATTGGTGGCCTGATTACGGTAGCGGTGCAGACCTATCTCAGAAAGCGCATAAAGGACCCAAGAAAAGGTGTGCTCATGTTCGCTGGTGGAGCAGCTATGCTGGCTTCGGCCGTAGTCATGCAGAATCTGAACCAATACTGGCAGCTGTTGCTCGGGATTATTTTCATGGCGCTCGGCATCGCGGTACTGGTGCCTAGCTATCTTACGGCTATGAATCTGCACTATGCCGGTAAAAGTAGTCAGGCCGCAGGCAATCTTGGGGTGGCTCAAACTCTGGGCTTTGCCTTGGGTGGCGCGATCAGCGCCCTAGCTCTCTCGCATGCGGTACATTTGCCTTTTATACTCGCTCTGCTCGTGGCGGTGCTGATGTGCGGCGCAGTTTTACCGATCAGGCTGCTACGCAGTCCCCAGAAGGGTAGGCATCTATGAGTTTCGAACAACATCCACCTCACATGTCCGCTAGTGAAAGAGCTGAAGAGCTATCGGCGAGCTGCTTTCTCAATGCCTATCTGCGAGAAAAGACCAATCATCGGGCGAGAACTTTGCCGGATGAGATAGCTAAGCTGAGCGACTGTCGAGAGGGGCTTCGCATCTGCGGGGTCTTGAACGAGCGAGCGGCGGATCTGTGGATACCCATGCGGAAGGTTTCTCTCATCGGTCGGCACGTTTATGCCTGGCCCTTTTACTTTGCAGAAGAGAAGGGACTCACTCGGGCCTCATTTGCCGCCTGTGTGGCATTTATAAGCCGCGATATGGCCTTAGAAATGAATCCTCCTGCTGGTGCTGAAGAAACATTTCTCGCAAGGGTACAAGAAAGCTGCGATACGATTCGCGAAGTCTTAGATCGACGCGCAGACGCGATTTGGGCGATTCCTGAAGCCTTGGACGAATTCAGTCAAGCTGAGCAGGGGCTAATTGTAGGACACTCTTTCCACCCGACACCACGCAGTCGCGGTGGATGGCAGGCTGGGGAACGTGAGCTGTACTGCCCCCGAGATGGGCGGTGAATTTGCGCTCACTTACTTCGTGGTGGATCCTGATCTCTATTTTGAAAGGGAATCAGCCGCCTGGACTGCGGACCCTTGCTTTGCTGCTATCACCGCCGTCGATCGAGAGCTCTCGGCGAAAATGGAAGCCTGGCCAACCTATCGCCTACTCCCGATGCATCCGTGGCAAGCCGTCCACCTGCAAAGTCTTGATTCCGTAAAAGCCGCAATGAGCGAGGGGAAGATTATCAATCTGGGGACTTTCGGTCCGCTGTGGAAGCCAACAAGCTCACTTCGCTCGCTCTACTGTCAAGACCTGCCCTACATGCTCAAGTTTTCTCTATCGATCAGGATTACCAACTCGATTCGTAATCTGCTCGAGCATGAGGTCGTGCGTGGCCTCCAGGTGCACGAGGTTTTTAGTACTCAAGATGGCCAGAAGCTCCTGCAGCGCTACCCCTATTTTAAGGTTCTTTTTGAACCAGCCTTTGCTGCCCTGCGAGATGCGGAGGGACAGTTGATTAAGGAATCGATCGTAGTCTGTCGCGAAAATCCCTTTGTAGGGACCAACACCGCCCTGGTCCTAGCTACTCTTACGGAAGAAGATGCCTATGGACGAGGTACCTTCATAGCTCGTCAGGTCTCGAAGCGCGCCGAGCAGATCGGCCACTCTCCTGCCCAGGTGGCTCGGCAGTGGTTTAGTCGCTACTGCGAACGCGTCCTCGAACCCTTGCTCATGGCCCAAGCCGATTATGGGATACTCTTCGGAGCGCACCAGCAGAATATTCTGATAGGATTTAAAGAAGATTTGCCAGACAGTCTCTACTTTCGCGACTGTCAGGGTACTGGCTACACGGATCTAGGCTATAAGATATTCAGCTCCGAGGTGAAGTCCCTCGCTCGCGACAATGGCAATATCCTCAGCTCGGCTAAGGGTAACGCCCTCATCATTTATTATCTCATCATCAATGCGAGCTTCAACGTCATCCACGCCCTCTCTGCAGGAGGGGCGATAGGCGAGGACGAGCTGCTGGGAGATTTACGAGATTTCATCATCGCGCTGAGGGCGAAGGGCGTGCGAGATAGCTCCTGTCTCGATACTCTGCTCGACGAAGAATCTCTCCTGCACAAGGGGAACTTTGCCTGTTCACTCAGCGGTCTCAATGAAAATATGACAAGTGACCCACTCGCTATTTACACGAAAATTCCCAATCCCCTGTATCGCGGAGGAAGCCTGGCATGAGTTCGGAACTATGCTTTACTGATCTTTCTGGCAAATCATTTCGGATCTCCTTCGACTCCTCGCGGCTGAAGGGGCAGCTCGTACTAGACGGAGACTCGCGCTGGGACTTCACTTTGCTCTGGAACTTACCCACAGTGCAGGTCAAGCCTGAAGCTTCTTTGGTTTCTGATGAGGCGCAGCTGGCGAACCTGCGTTTCATCGAAGCCGTCTTTGCCTATGAATCCTCTGTGACGCGAGTCGAAGTCGAAGGACCCCTGGCTATGAGCTGGGAGAGAAGCGCTTTCTACCTAGAAAACCCTGCACTTTGGGTCCGGCAAGCGCCGTCCGCAGGCATTTCGGATACTTGGACCGAGACGCAAGGTCGAACCCATCCTCTGCGCCCTTTCGTTCAAGCGGGGCAGCTCTATCGTCGCTGGATACCTCAGCTGGGAAAAACCTTGAGCTTTGAACTCCTCGATATGGAAAAGCATCTGGACACCTTTCATGATTGGCAGAATCAAGCGCGCGTAGCCAAGTTCTGGGAAATCGACAAGCCCTTAAGCGAGCTGAGAGCTTATGTTGAGAAAGTGCATGCCGACCCCCACCACATCCCCGTTATCGGTGCTATTGATGATGTAGCGGTTGGCTACTTTGAAGTGTATTGGACAGCAGAAGATCGACTGGGTCCCTACTACGACGCGGGGCCTTACGATAGAGGCTTCCATATGTTGATCGGCAATACGGACTTTCTGGGCGGACCCTACACCATGGAATTTCTGCGAGCCCTCGGCCACTGGCTCTTCCTCGATGAGCCCCGTACGGAAAGGATCATGGCCGAACCGCGCTCGGATAATAAGAAGATGCTTCGCTATGTCGACGCCTATCCTGTCTGGAAGAATCTGCGCGAGTTTGATTTTCCACATAAGCGGGCTTGTCTCTTAGAGTTTGCGAAGGATCGCTTCCTCAAAGGAGGCGGTCTCTGATGCTGAGCCAATTCTCTGGAAAAGATTGGGCTAGAGTTAATCAAAAGCTGATCGCTAAATCGATCGGTGAGATGAGTTACGAGGAGATTTTACGTCCTACGCCGCTTATCCAGACTCCAGCTCATGAAGAGACTGGCTACGAGCTGCGTTTGCAGAGTGGAGTTCGGTATACTTTCAGAGCTTGGCTGAGCCTGTGGGATTATCTTAGAGTCGATCCTATGTCCGTAGTGAGAGAGGGCCCTGGAGGGCAGATTGAAAATGCGGAGGATGCAGCCCTCTTCTTCTCTGATACGCGGCACGAGCACGGCATGACGGAAATCGTTCTGGCCAATTTCCTAGAAGAAATGCATCGGACTCTCTATGCCGATCTCTTCGTGCTAGAGAGGCAGAAGGCCAGTTCAGTCGAAGAATTTAGACAGATGCCTAGCGATAAGCTGCAAAGCTATCTCGATGGTCACCCGAAGATTCTCCTCAATAAGGGGCGGATGAGCTGGGGGGCAGAGGATCATCAACGCTTTGCACCTGAGTCAGCTGAAGCATTCAGGCTCTTTTGGATCGCGGCCGACAGAGATTGTCTCGCAGAAGGCTGGGATCCTGCTTGGAACGAAGAGAGCCTGCTCGTCGCGACTATGGGGCAGGTAGAGGCAGAACGCCTTTGCGCAGCACGCCGGGCGGCAGGACTGGATCGGGAGCAGACGCGCCTGCTGCCGCTGCATCCTTGGCAGTGGGAAAACATTATCCAACTGCACTTCGTCGGCGAGATAGTAAAGAAAAAGATCGTTGGCCTGGGCTATTTTGGCGATCGCTACATCGCTCAGACTTCGCTCCGCACGCTCAGTAACCTCGATCATCCCGAGCGCTTTCAAATCAAACTGGCGCTCTCGATCCTCAATACCTCCTGTGTCCGTGGCATTGCCAGGAAAGCTATTCCCATTGCCCCTGGGCTTTCGCGCTGGATAGCCGATATTTTAGCCCGAGACGAGGTTTTTCTCGAGTCGGGTACCCAGGTCCTCAAAGAAGCTTGTGGGCTTTCTTACACTCATGCGGCTTATGCACGGGTTGAAGACGCGCCTTACCGTTTTCATGAGTACCTAGGCGCTATTTGGCGTGAGAGCAGCGAGAGTAAGCATGATGGTGGCGAAAGGTCTTTGCTGACCGCTGCTCTCTTTCAAAGAGATGCAGCCGGTGAAGTACTCATCTCTTGCCTCATTCGCCATTCGGGGCTCAGCGCAGAGGAATGGCTCAGGCGGTATTTTGAAATCGTAGTGGTTCCGCTCTATCATTTGCAATGCCGTTATGGGGTCGGTATCGTCGCTCACGGGCAGAATACGGTTCTGCTACTGCGAGATGATCAGCCCGCGGGATTGATTCTGAAAGATCTACAGGGTGACTTCAGAATTCTGCAGGAGGATATAGCTGAACTGGAGAGTCTCGCTCCTTTCATCAAAGATAGTCTGACGCGTCTTCCGCCACACTATCTTATCCACGACTTGCTCACGGCTCACTTTGTGACAGTTCTGCGTTTTCTCTCGGCGGAACTTTGGGAAGCGATGCGATTTTCTGAACTCTCGTTCTACAAGATACTGGCCGAAGTTATCATCGCCTATCAGGTTCGCCACCCTGAGTTGGAAGAACGCTTTCAGTCTGCTGATCTTCTCAGCCCCAAAATTGCTCGGATTCTCCTCAACAAGGTACGGATGCGCATAGGCTATGCCGATAGCGCTGAGAGACCTTTGCCGGAGCTAGGGACTGAGCTCAACAATCCGCTTTTTATCGCTCTTATGCAGGAAGGTCAGGACGATGCAGGAAAGCACATATAAACTAGCCGGGCTCGGTATTGGACCCTTCAATCTCAGTCTCGCTGCCCTTGCCGATAGCATTCCGGGCCTAGAGAGCGCATTTTTTGAGCAGAATCCTCTTTTCAACTGGCATCGCGAACTGATGCTTCCCGATGCCGACATGCAGACCTGCTATTTGAAAGATCTGGTGACGCCGGCTGACCCGACCAACAAGCATAGCTTTCTCAACTACCTCGTTGCCAAGGGCACCTTTTATGCCTTTCTCAATACTGATCGACGCATCGTTAGTCGTCTCGAATTTGAAGACTACTGTCGCTGGGTTAGCCAGCGGCTGAAGAACGTTCATTTTCAGCAGACCGTGCGTGAACTAACTTACAATGGCAAGGAATTTGTTCTTTCTTTGGACCACAGCCGCATCTATGCAGAGAATATCTGCCTCGGTACTGGACTAGTCCCCTATGTGCCGGATTGGGCGCAAAGTTCGATAGGAGAAAGATGTTTCCATCCTAAATCACGCTGGCTAGAAAAGCTCGAGGCCCAAGGCAAGCGGGTGCTCATCGTCGGCGGGGGACAGACGGGAGCTGAGATTTTTCTCAATCTGCTCCGCGGTCGTTGGGGAAAGACCCAATCCGTGCAATGGCTCTCCCGTCGGCTCAATCTCCAGGCCCTGGATGATTCGGCTTTTACCAACGAGTATTTCTCGCCGTCTTACGTCAGGGAGTTCTTTCATCTGACGCCTGCGAAAAAAGATAGCATCGTCGCTGAGCAAAAGCTGGCGAGCGATGGAATTACGCCAGCTTATTTGCAGGAGATTTACCGCGAACTCTATAAAGAGCGCGTGGTCGGCAGTTGTCGCAACAGCTTCGAATTCTTGCCAGGTCGCGACTGCTTTGAAATTCAGAGCGGAGATGGGCACCTGGCTCTAAGGGCGAAAAATGTCTTTCGCGAAACTGTAGAGCTATATGAGGCCGATGTAGTCATACTCTGCACGGGCTTCAAGAGTCGGCTTCCTGCTTGCGTTGAGCCTATCCTGCCCCTTATTGAGGTCGACAGTGCAGGACGACCTCAGATGGACCAAAACTTTCGAATGAAGTGGCAGGGCGGAGAAAAGAACCGCCTCTATGCCGTGAACTTTAGCCGGCATGGTCATGGAATCGCCGAGCCCCAGACCAGTCTCATGGCCTGGCGCTCAGCGACTATACTTAATGATTTGCTGGCAAGAGAGGAGTTTCCTATTCAGGAGCCAGGGCTGAGTTTTCTGCGTCTATAGCGCTTTGTTCATAATTTGACTGTCGGGTAATTTACCGGCTGACTAAGTCCGCGGGTCATCATCCGTTCGAATTCTTATAGATGCTATTGTAATACCCACGCTGATAGGCTCCGAAGGGAATTCCATCCCAATTAGAGTAGAAGCCGGAGCAGACTGAGATTAAGAATCTCTATCTCACAAGAAGAAGCGGCACCTTGGTTTTTTGGAGCATCTTTGTGGTGCTACTTCCCACAAAAAATCTTCGAAAAGCCGAATGGCTATAAGCTCCCATCAGTATAAGTCCAATTGAATTTTCTGAAGCATAATCGTTAACGGCAGAATCGAAGTCACCTTGCTTTTGGCAGCTTTTTACGCTAAAGCCAGCCAGCTCAAGACGAGATTTATCATGGTCCAGTCCTATAGGCTTGGAGTCGCTGACCCACAGCAAATGAACGGGAAGAGTCTTGAATAGCGGAACGTGCGATAAAACAAATTCTATGCAGTGACGCGATCCATCACCTCCGTCGTATGCGATCGCCACTTCTTTTGGATTTTCAAATACTGGCAGCGAAACGAGAACAGGACAGTGAGTAGCGCGAATGGCGCTTTCAAGCTGAGATCCCAGTTGAAAGCCAGGATGATCCGACGATTCTCCCTTCCTACCCATCACTAAAACTTCAATACGAGGCTCCAGATCGATGAGAGTTTCGACCAGATTCCCGTGCTTTTGCAGCACATTAATTTCCTGCTGGCTTTTAAGACCTACGTTTTTCGCTGCTTCAGCAAGAAGGAGCTTACCATGTTCGAGAGCCAGCCTGCTCCGCTCTGCATCCAGTTCGGTCATTTGCTTCAATAGGGCTTCTTGAGATCCTAAGCCGATTGCACCCGAAAGGTCCTGCTCAT
>JBGSTX010000286.1:0-3405 GCA_041736305.1 Oligoflexus sp.
AGCCTTGGATACAGCCGAAGTCTTGAGTCCCGAATCGATGGCTTGAAGAACGGCATTGCGGAGATGCTTGGGGAATCTTTGATTGGGCCGGCACTGGCTGCGAAAGGCAGCAAAATCAGCAGCCAGGGACTTAAGGCAGGACTCGTGATTGAAGGAAGCTTTCATTTGAGTCGGTCTCCATCGCGGTTTCTCTCGATGGAATTAAACCTAGCTGGGAATGTGGACTTAGTCTCTATGCGCAGGTGAACTGCTTACACACAATCAAATATGGATGAATGGACGCGGGCTGTGATCGATGCGGAAGGAACCGTAGCAGCTCGATCGAGGAGCCCTCAAAAGTATGTTGGCAGTCTGGCAACACTGAGCTTTCGAGAGCAAATAACAGCAAAAGATGCAGACCTTATCAAAACGAAGACGCTAGAGGATGTATCTGCTTACGTTGCTTACTCCCGCTCTTCCCGTGCGGCCTGGACCTCTGTGATCGCTGTGCCTATCGCAATTCTCGATACACCCATTCGAAATTCAACTCTACTCGTCACTTCGCTTGGCTGTCTTCTTCTCCTGCTCTGCGGGGCCTTAAGCTGGCGCTACGCGCATCATTTAGCGCGCAGCATTTGCTCAGCGGCTCAGGGTGCGGACGCTTTAGCCCGGGGTGAATCACCCCGCGTGGCTCCATCCCGAGTCGCTGAAGTCGAGCACCTTAGATTAGCCCTGCAGTCGGCGGCCGCGCTTCTCGAATTTAGGGAGAAGGAGAGGAACGAAAACCTGGCCCAAGCGGAAGCCGCGCGCGTTGAAGCTGAAAATGCCAATTCTGCGAAAAGCAATTTTCTAGCAAATATGAGTCATGAGATACGGACACCCCTAGGAGCCATAATGGGTTTCGCAGAACTGATGCGTGATCCGCTCATGTCGAGCGAGGATCGCGAGAGTTTTCTGGCAACGATCCAGCGGAACGGCGAGTTGCTGACCCGCGTGATTGGCGACATTCTCGACTTATCGAAAATTGAATCAGGGGCCTCGTGTATTGAGTTAGTTCGCTGTTCGCTCCCGGTTCTACTAGCCGATATCGAGGGTTTATTAGCTCAGGAGGCACGCAAGAAAAATATTTCTCTTCACATCGAGCCTATGGGCAAGCTACCGGAAATGATAGAGACAGATCCGACCAAACTCAAACAAATCCTGATCAATATTCTAGGCAACGCGATCAAGTTTACCAAACGAGGTCGTGTTGCCCTCACTGTCAGCGCTCAGCGCCAACGCCAAGGTGCGAAGCTCTCATTCGTCATCGAAGATACGGGTTGTGGCATCGCCCCTGAACATCGGGCAAAGCTCTTCAAACCCTTTAGCCAGGCCGATGAGTCGACGACTCGAACATATGGCGGCAGTGGCCTGGGTCTTTTGCTTTCGCGCAAACTGTCCGAAGTCTTGGGCGGCGGTGTTGAGCTGATTGAAAGTTTTCCGGGACAAGGATCGAAGTTCAGAGTTCAGATTTTTGCAACTTGGATAGCGGGAGAATTTTCAACTGGTTCAAGCGAAGAATTGACGGTTAGTACTTCCTCAGGCTTAAGCTCGCTAAATCCCGAGCAGACTCTCAGGGGGATGGGCATACTTGTGGTCGAAGACGTTCGCGACAATCAGCTGCTCATTAGACAAATCCTTCGACGTGCCGGTGCAGGAGTCGATCTCGCTAACAACGGACTGGAAGGCCTCGAAAAAGCTATGCAAAAGGATTACGACATAGTCCTCATGGATCTGCAAATGCCTATAAAAAGTGGCTTTGAAGCCACCTCTGAACTGAGAGCCCAAGGCTATCGACGCCCTATTTTAGCACTCACCGCCGCAGCGCTCAATGAAGAGCGCGAACGGGCTCTCCAGTCTGGCTTTGACGATCTCGTCACCAAACCAATTAACAGAAATATCTTGATCGATAAGGTGCGAGAATACGCTGGTCTCTTGCATCCAAGTCTGAGTGAAGCTTAATTCATTTGACGATTTCTCATCAAAGTCTTATCTCTGGAATAGGTCTTAATAGGTAAAATTAGGATAGTTTGCTAGAGAATTAATGAGGAAATTGCTAATGAATCTTAAATTTCTATTCGCGACTCCTTTATCAGGGTACCTGCTTTTGAGTCCGTTCGCGCATGCTCAGGAGCAAGAGCATGATAGCGGCAGCGCGGAAAGCATGCGGAACAGTAGACCAGGAAGCATCACCGTCGGCGAACATCGACCGGGTATTCCAGGTGGTGGATTACCCTTCCCACTGCCTCCGGGTGGAGGATTTCCGCTGCCCTTTCCTGGCGGCGGCCAAAGCGGAGGAGGATATCCGGAAGCGGGTGGGGGGGTGCCCCCAAATCCCAATCCAGGTGGATCAAATCCCCTACCACCCTATAATAAATGGGATTGGGTAGACGGTGCGGCTGGTGCTTATCTGCCTAATAACGCAGTTTACTACGGGCCAACTCAATCGCCTCGATACGTTTGTGCCGTTTTCTATAATAACGAATGGTCGGTAGGAAAATACGTCAACGGGGATTGCAACTTCTCCTACGGCGGGTCTGAGTGGTTAGCTAAGCAGTACAAGGTCTTGATTGGGACATACGTTCAGTGGGCTGATTGGAATAGCTCTTATGCGCCACCCACCAACGGAGTTTACATTTATTCCAATGGCTACAATACTTCGTACGTGTGCGGGGTTTACTTCAACAACGACTATAACACTGGGAAAATCTTCAACAACAGGTGTGAAATCGGCTGGGGTGGCGTTGCGTATTCTTTTGATAGATATAATGTAGCTTTCGCGGACTAGAATGAGTCCCGGCAGGAAGACCCCTATTTTCCTGCCTCATTAAACCCCCTACCTTGCCCTCCAAAACTCCAGCTAGAGCTTGTATAATTATGGAAACTACCTTCTAGGAGTTCCAGCCAGAGCTCGCTTATCTGCCTGTTCTTGCCGTGATTCAGGCCTCGAGAGCTTCTGACTAAAGTAAGGACCCAGGACCGTGCGAAGCTCGTCGAGCACCACGGGTTTAGTCAGGACTTGGTTCATCCCCACCTCCAGGCAACGCTCTCCATAGGTCTTCATGGCGTTTGCAGTCATAGCGATGATGGGAATCTGAGCTTTAGGACCCGCCAGGGTGCGGATCGCCTCAGTGGCTTCGAAGCCGTCCATTTCCGGCATTTGGCAGTCCATGAGCACCAATGCATACTGCCCTGATTCAATCGCACGGAGGGCTTCTAAACCATTACCGACGACATCACATTGGAGACCCAGTTTCGACACCATCTTCGATACAACTTGCTGATTGACGCTGCTATCATCGGCAATAAGGATCCGGCTTCCACTTTTGAAAAGCACTTTGGATGTCTGAGGTAAGATGGTGGCCTCGTCGTGCTGAGAAAGCATCC
>JBGSTX010000245.1:0-2510 GCA_041736305.1 Oligoflexus sp.
GGTCTGCAGGGGGCGCACGTTGATAGTGCCAGAATTAGGCAGTGTGCCAGGTTCGGAAGAAATAGTTACAAAATCTACATTCCGCACTGTCCAGTGAATGGTGCTTGATGAACCAGCGTCCAGCTCGAGGTAATCGCTCCAAAAGCCTTCAACCACAGGACTCTGGGGGGCTGGCGGAGGAATTGGACTAACTTGAATAGCAAGCAGATCGACGCCGATCGGATTATTGTAACGACCGAAAGCCCGCAGTATCCATGAGCCGGATTCTCTTGGTGAGACTTCGACAGATCCTTCGCAAGGTAGGTACTGAGTCAAATCCGGCTGGCGTACTGCTTCTAAAATAACATTAGTGCATTCAGTGGCCTTCCAGTGCAAGGTCGTCCGATCACCCTGATTTATAATCAGATTTGAAGCCCAAAAATAGACGATATTCTTTGGGTTAGGCACCGGTAGGGGTACGACAGCAACTGATCCTCCACCAATTCCCCCAACTCCACCAATTCCCCCAACTCCACCAATCCCACCACCCGGTCCACCTATTCCGCCACCAGGCGACGGGCCCTGAGCAAACGCAGTTTGACCTAAGTTAACAAAGCCCAAAAGAGAACCAAGCATATTGACGTAAAGCATTATAATAATTAGAAGTTTCATGGTTTTCTCCAAGGTGAAACACTTTGCCGCCATCATACATTTTCTAGCCGCCAAAGCGAAAGAAAGTTAAGGCAGCAAGAGCGGAAAGCCGTCTTCACTCCTGACAGTAATGAGGTTTAAAACTCATCCAAGAGGGCAATTTCTATGTGCGTCATACTGATTTATTTCTAATTCGACTCTTGCTCCGACTTCAAGCATTCCTTATGGTTGCCTCTAATCAGGAGGCGGCTTCATGCAAAAGAAAAACCTCACAATGCTCAGCAAATGGACCAGCGTCGAAGAACTGCATGGCTGGCGTCATTTCCATATCTGTGGCCGACGTTACTCAGAAGAGAACGGCGAGCTCTTGATCGAACTCATGGCTACCTGCGACCGAACAGTACGGTTTTTTGTGCGGGCTGTGGACATGACAGATAGTGGAAAGTTCGTAGCAGGCTGGCAATCGACTCTCAAAGCAGCAGCTCCTTCGTGAAAATTCTCATCTTTAATTAAAATTTTTTGGAGCTGCTATGCTTCTTTCCCGCTTTAGACTCATTGTCCTCGCACTATCCCTAGCCTGGCTCCAGCCGCAGGCAAATCCTAGTTTTGCAGCTACTCGGCAGCCCATTCAAGGAAGCAAAGGAATGGTCGCAAGCACCTCCTCTTATGCATCAGAAGCAGGAGCCAAGATTCTCAAAGAAGGAGGTACAGCCGCCGACGCAGCGGTAGCTGTAGGTCTTGCACTCGCGGTCACTTGGCCATCAGCAGGGAATCTGGGAGGCGGAGGCTTTGCCCTCATCCGAACCCCGGGGGGTGAAGCTAAATTTGTCGACTACCGCGAGACAGCACCAGCGCTTGCAGGCGAAAAATTCTACCTCGACGATAAGGGCCAGCTCATCCCCGATATGTCTTCCATCGGCTATCGCGCGATAGGAATTCCGGGGACAGTGGCAGGCCTTGAGCTCCTCCATAAACGCTGGGGAAAACTTCCCTGGGCCAAACTTGTTGAGCCGGCACGTCTCCTCGCCGATAAAGGCTTTCGACTCGAAGAAAGCCACGTCAGGATGCTTAAATCAAATCAGGACCTTTTAAGGCGCTTTCCCGAGACTGTTCGCGTTTATTTTGACAAGGGTGAGCTGCCGCAGGTAGGGGATCTTTTTGTACAGAAAGACCTCGCTCGCTCACTTGCGACGATCCAAAAGGAAGGGGCTAAAGGCTTTTATAGCGGTAGTCTTGCTAAGCTCTTGGTAAGCGACATTAAAAACAACGGCGGTGTGATCACCGCCAAGGATCTGGAAGATTACAAAGTCGAAGTTCGCGAACCATTGAAAGGCCGCTTCAAAGACTTTGAACTCTTGACGGCACCACCGCCATCATCCGGCGGCATCGTGCTCCTTGAGATGCTGGGCATGCTCGAAAAATTTGATCTGAAAAGCCTGGGTGCAGGCTCAGCCGCGTATACTCACCTGCTCGCCGAGTCTATGAAGCGAGCCTTCGCTGATCGCTCCGAGTGGCTCGGTGATCCGGCGTTCATTCAAAATCCTGTCAGCGATCTCCTCAATCCCACCTACCTCGCGGAGCGCCGCAGCAGCATCAACGAGAAGAAAGCGACTCCTAGCTCTGAGATCAAAGCCGCCGTCCTCAAGTCACAGGAAAAGCTTGAAACCACTCACTTCACAATAGTGGATAGAGAGGGCATGATCGTCAGTAACACTTACACCCTAAACGGTAGCTTTGGATCAGGGGCAACTGCCAAGGGCACCGGCATACTCCTCAACAACGAAATGGACGATTTCGCCGCTAAACCTGGTGAACCCAACATGTACGGGCTGATCCAGAATGCTCGCAATAGCGTCGCGCCACGGAAAAGGCCTCTCTCG
>JBGSTX010000318.1:0-49397 GCA_041736305.1 Oligoflexus sp.
AACTGGCATGACGCCAAATCTGGAAGCAGACGTAATTGAGCATTTCACTATGACAGCCGCCGAACTTGAGATCATCACGACCAAGAGCGCTGCAAGTAAGCTCGGATTTGCCTCCCTCTTCAAGTGCTTTCAGCGCGACGGGCGCTTTCCAGAGTGTCTTACGGAAATTTCCGATGCTGCTATGGACTATATGGCTGAACAAATTGGTGTGCCGACCAAAGCCAAGCAAAAATACGACATCGCTGGACGAAATGCCCGTTACCATCGTGCACAAATCCGAGATCTTATGGGTTTTCGAGAACCGACAAGCGAAGACGCTAAGAAGGTTAAAGCTTGGCTCATCAGCAAAATCTCAGGGGAAAATGTCAGCATCGATCGACTCGAAGAACTTGCCTACTCATGCTTTCGTGAAATGAAATCAGAGCCGCCAACGAGAGATCGCGTCGAACGCATTGCGCGGTCAGCGCTTCACGGCTTCGAGCGACATTTTTTCGAGATCATCCATGCGAAGCTTTCAGAAACTACAAAAAGTGCACTCGACAGACTATTAGAAGATAGAAATGAAAAACCAACATTCACCGAACTAAAAACAGACCCGGGACGCCCAGGAATCGAAAGCTTGCTTGGTGAGATCGCCAAGCTGAAGCGCATTCGCCAGCTCGGCCTGCCGAGCGACCTGTTCGCAGGATTTTCCCCAAAATTCTTAGATCGGCAAAAGCAACGCGTGGCGGTCGAGTTCCATCATGGAACAAGCCAGCACCCTGAATACATCAGGCATACACTTGTTGCAACATTCTGCTTTGTTCGTAGCCGTGAGATCATTGATAGCTTGGTCGATCAGCTCATTCAAATGATCCATGGAATCAGCGCACGTTCAGAAAGAAAGGTCGAAAAAAAACTCCTCAATGACCTCAGAAAGGTATCTGGCAAGACAAACATACTCTGCCAGCTTGCCGAGGCCGCTATTGAACATCCCGATGGGGTGATACGCGACGTCGTTTATCCGGTGGTTAGCGAAAAAACTCTCAAGGCGCTCGTTAAAGAGCTCAAGGCGACTGGGCCAGCCTACCGATCACAAGTTCAAACGGTTATGCGTGCTTCCTACCGGGGCCACTATAGACGGATGTTACCCGCCATCCTTTCAGCACTAGAATTTCGCTCGAATAATGATGCCCACAAACCTGTTATCCGTGGACTTGAGCTTCTAAAACGGTATGCGGATAGCCGTGTCCATTATTACGATCTTGATGAAGAGATTCCCCTCAAAGGAGTTGTCAAAAAAGAATGGTCCGATTTGGTAATAGAAGTCGACAGTGAGGGCTGTGAGCGTATCAATCGCATCAACTATGAGATGACACTGCTACAGGCCCTTCGTGATAGGTTGCGCTGCAAAGAGATCTGGGTCGTCGGAGCTGATAGATATAGAAACCCTGACGATGATCTACCCGGTGACTTTGAAGATCGACGCGCTGAATATTACGCAGCCCTCTCATTGCCCATGGAGTCAAAGACCTTTTGCAATAGAATTCAGTTAGCCATGATTGAGGGACTTGAAAATCTGGACCGATCAATGCCGAAAAACAATCAGGTCCGCATCCTCTCGAAATCTGATGGATGGATCTCGGTGACGCCACTAGATGCCCAGGCTGAGCCACAAAATCTTATTCGTCTTAAAACAGAAGTTGGTAAAAGATGGCCGATGACGAGTCTCCTTGACGTTTTGAAAGAAGCCGACTTACGTATCGGCCTCACAGAGCGCTTTCAGGGGGCCGGCAACAGAGAGATTCTTGCTCCTGAAATTTTACAAAAGCGGCTGCTCATGTGTCTCTATGGGCTGGGCACCAATACTGGCCTTAAACGAGTTACTGCAGCAATGCCAAACACAAATTATCAAGATCTACTTTACGTACGGCGGCGATTTGTTAGCAAAGACGCACTACGTGCTGCGATTGCTGACGTTGCTAACGCAACCTTTCGCATACGCCAACCGCTAATATGGGGCGAAGGGACCACCGCATGCGCCTCGGACTCAAAAAAGTTTGGATCGTGGGATCAGAACCTGATGACTGAGTGGCACATTCGCTACGGAGGCCGCGGCGTAATGATTTACTGGCATGTAGAGAAAAATTCTATGTGCATTTACTCGCAACTAAAGACCTGCTCTTCTTCAGAAGTCGCTGCTATGATTGAAGGTGTGCTACGCCATTGTACTGAAATGAATGTCGAGAAGAATTATGTCGACAGCCATGGCCAGAGCGAAGTCGGGTTTGCTTTTTGCCACCTACTAGGCTTCGAATTAATGCCACGCTTTAAGCGAATTCACGCTCAAAAGCTCTATCGTCCGGTGTCGGGTAAGCCCGACAGCTATAAAAACTTGAAACCAGTTCTGACTCGCCCCATCAACTGGGATCTCATCAATGAGCAGTACGATCAAATGGTAAAGTTCGCGACAGCCTTGCGTCTCGGCACAGCTGAGACGGAGGCCATACTCAAGCGATTTACGAGGAACAACTTGAAACATCCAACCTATCAAGCACTCTCTGAGCTTGGTAAAGCTGTGAAGACGATCTTTCTTTGCCGCTACCTCAGTTCCGAGGCCGTGCGCCGAGAGATTCATGCCGGTCTCAATGTCGTTGAAAATTGGAATAGCGCTAACAGTTTTATCTTCTACGGGAAGAGTGGTGAAATCGCGACCAATCGGCTCGAGGACCAAGAAATATCAGTTCTATCGCTCCACCTTCTCCAAGCGTCGATGGTTTACGTAAATACACTTATGCTGCAACGAGTGCTGGTCGAGCCGGAATGGCTTGATCGAATGGAAAAAGATGATTTACGGGCACTTACGCCTCTGATTTATGCCCATATCAACCCTTACGGGACCTTCAAGCTCGATATGGACGAGCGTATGGCTTTAGATATTGCCTGAGCCCTTGATATGAAGGACTTTCCAGTCGAGTTTGCCGCTGGTGTCAGCGACCTTCATTCTGGGCCATATACCCCAAGATCTTCAGGAAATACTCAATAAGTTTAAATGACAGGATTTCTTCACTAATCGCTGTAATTTAAGATCTAATTCTCATGTTAAAAATCACTATCCTGACCCAAGGAATGTGGGTGATCGGAGATTTCGGAAGCTAAGTCTTCAAAACGAAATGTCACAGTATTGATAAGAAGATCCAGATCCATAGTCTTTCCTTTCAAAAGTGAGAAGCCACTGAAGTTCTATAAATATGAGAAATATCTTTTAGCCGTTCGGCCCTGATGCCGAAGTCGGAGACTTCGGCATCAGGGCCGAAGACAAACACCTGGCTTTAGATATCGCGCGCGATTGGTGCAGGGTATGCCGTCTGTCACCACAAAGCACCTGTGTAGATCTTACGCGACCATACGAAAAGCCAAAGACTCCTGACCAGGACAGAGAACAAGAAAGAACAAAGCCAACCGACGAGCACAAGCGATAATAAAGTAAAAAGACGCAGCTAGGGATTTTTCATAGAGCACAGCTATCCGACGGTACGTCTGAAGACCGGAATAAACCCAGGGCTTGACATTCAATTGAAGTCGGCCTAACTACAAGCCTTGCAGAAAGTAAGAGACGGCAAGCTATTTGCCCTCTCCTTGGAAGTCGGTGAGAACCCGACGCAGTCGCGCTACTGTATGGGAGTTTAAAAAGAGCCTCAGTGAGGTTTCTAAGTAGAACCCCGAGTCAGACCCAACTACTTAACTGCTGACAGCTACGCGTCTTTAGCTGGTCGGACCTTCACGTGCAATTTGCTGCGCAAAGATCGGACCAGCACGGAGTATCCATGCTACGGTTCGTTTCTATGTTTTTTGTACTTTTCTCTTCGCTTGGCTTCAGCCTGCCGTTAACTTATGAAAATTGCTTCACTAGTAAACAAATTGCCGCTATCCCCCAACGTATTTTACCTATCGATATTAACGCTACCGAGATAGCACTGGCTCTTGGCTTGGAGTCCCAGATGATCGCTACGGCCGGGGTTAGCGATCCTGAGCTAGTTCTGGCAGAATATCGCCAGGCATTTCTCAGTCTTCCTTCCCTATCGCCAAGCTACCCAAATGCCCTTTTAGTCTCAGGCAGTGGAACGGACTTGGTAATCGCTGGCTGGAACGCTGGATTTTTTACCCATAGTTCTTTGACACCGGAAGCTTTAGAAGCCAAGGGAATCGGTAGCTATACTCTGCGTGAGACCTGCAGCCATGTAGGAGCCAAAGGCATACCAACACTTTTTACCGCTACATTTATAGACATTGAAACGATCGCTCGCCTCACCGGCCGTGAAGAAGTAGGAGCACGTTTGATTGCGGCCATGCAGAAACGCTTAGTGCGCGTCCGCCGTCAAGTAGATCAATATGCTCGCCCTGAACCAGCCACCGTTTTCGTCTACGACAGCGGCATGGGTATTCCCTACACCGCGGGCGTAGGTAGCGTCTTGAGCGATGTCATTGCTAGTGCCGGCGGGCATAACGTTGCCAAAGACATCGCTACCAACTGGGGAATGATGAATTGGGATAAAGTGGTCACTGCGGCGCCTGAAGTCATAATGATCGTCGACTATGGTTTTGGAGATGGTCTGCGCAAGCAGCGACTTCTTTTATCCAAACCTGAACTCCAGTCTGTGCCAGCGATTCGGCTTAAGAATTTTTTCATTACCCCTTATTCTGCAGCGCTATCGGGTGTTCGCAGTGTAGGTCTTACAGAAAGTTTTGCAGATCATTTGATCTGCAGTTTTTCTCCATACCTTAATCAAGGAGTTTTTACATGTTCAGATCAGCAGTATTCGCTTGTGGATTGATGAGTGCGACTTTGGCTTCTGCGCATCATGCCGAATGCACGACCGATAGTACAGACGGCTTTATGAGCTGCGGCGCTCACTCAGGCCAAGTTAGCTTTTCGCTGCAAAATTTCGGAGATGTTAAAGTCAATACGCAGCAACTTCTCCTCTGCGGAGACAAGCCGGTAGCTATCGAAAAACTCAACTTTCAATGGGTAGAATCTGATGACTCTGCAACCCATTTTCCTATGCAAAACCTCAAAACCAGACAAATATCACCTGAGTGCTTTCTACTCGGCGGACTTAACTTCACGCCACCTGCTGACTACGCAGCGGCTGAGCAAAACGCCTGGAAACTCGACATCTACGTAAACGGCGTTGACGTTCCTAGCAGTGTATATGTCGAAGCTAGACCTTTGGCTGTACAGTAAATGGTACCTGCAGGTTTGAAATTTTCGCTGCTTATTGCATTTTGTTTGAGTAACTTACCGGTCTATGGGGCACGCCTTGAACCGCTGCTGCGGGAGCGAGTCGAAAAAGTCTGCGGCTTTTGCCATTATACCGAGTACTTCGATGCCAATAGCGGGCAATTTGTCGAAGAATTATTTTGGAATAAGCGCGATGAAATTTTGCGCCGACTGCGAGCTGAAGTGGGCTCAAAAGAAATTATGCCTCCCAAGCGTAGTCCCCTGCAGCTCAGCGAGACCGAGCGTGAAGACCTGATTGAAGCCCTTAAAGCGCTTGAAAGGCCCTGAAATGGACGTTTTGCATGTCTGCACCGCTTGCCGCTATAGCAAGGACGAGCCAAGCTTGGATGGCAAGCGTGGTGGCCAGTTGCTCTACGACCGACTTCTTGCTGCAACGGAGCTTGTGCCTTTGGAAGTTCGCTCCGTTGATTGCCTAAGCGTCTGCAGCAAGAACTGCGTTGTGGCTTTCACCGCTGAGACTAAAACCACTTTGGTTTTCGCTTCTCTTGATGTTAAAAACAGGCTTGATGTCACTATCGAGGCCCTAATCACATTCGGGGCCTCCTACGCACAATCGATAGATGGCTTTTTCCTTCGTCGCCAACGTCCATTTATTTTACAAGACAAACTGCATGTTAGGGTCCCGCCCGCACCAAGATTAGCGCGCAGCGATTGGCCCATTTGCCAAACTTGATCGGAATAAGCACGAGAATGCGTATTTTATTGCTCAATATGTTTCTTGTTTCCTATGTTCTATTTCCAGGTCGACTGACTTATGCTCAAGATTCTTCAGCTGACGACAAACCTGAATCAATTCTTGTCATTGGCAAAAGAGAGGGGAGCGATGGACTTGATTTGAAAAAAACAAGTCAGACCGGTAGCCGTCTAGGTATACCCTTGCGCGAGACGCCTGCTTCGGTAGAGATCATTGATCAAAATAAAATGCTGGAACGAGGCCAGGGAACTTTGCTCGAAGCTGTAGAAAATGCTGCAGGTATGAGCGGTGGAAATCCACCGGGAGCCCCGACGATTTTTTCGACGCGAGGCTTCTCAGGCGATAGTGTTAGCATTTTATATAATGGTGTCCGCATCGCTAATCCAGGTATGAGCACCAGCCCCGGTGACACCTGGAACCTTGAACAGATAGAAATTCTCAAAGGACCTGCATCTGTGCTTCATGGCTATGGTGCTGTCGGTGGGGCGGTCAACTATATAAGCAAGCGCGCCAAGCCCAGCCCTCAACAGTTTGAAGGTCTGCTCACCGTTGGATCTTGGAATAAGGTCCGCTTGGGATTAGGAACTGGCGGACCACTGAGCGATGATTTCTATTACCGCATGGATGTGAGCCAGCAAACTGCTGATACTTTTGTCGACAACGCCCCCTATCGCTATCAAGCAGCCTCGGCTTCATTTTTATATAATTGGAGCGACAGCTGGAGTTTTGGACTCGATATCGAAGTCACGCATAACGATATTTCTAGCTACTTCGGCACTCCTTTAGTCAACCGTGACCTCGACAAGCGCTTTTTCTTCAAAAATTATAATGTTAAAGATGATAAAACTTTAATAGATGCAAATTGGCTTCGTTTTTACGCGGACTGGAAAGCATCTTCAGATCTGACTTTTAAAAATATGGTCTATCGTTACAAGGCAAACAGGCATTGGAAAAACGTCGAGTATTACAGCTACGATCCCGCGCAAGATCAGGTTTTGGCAAGTGACCTCATCGAGATTAAACACGATCAGACTTTGATCGGCAATCAGCTGACGATGACTCTGAAGCAACGGCCTTTTGGGCTCGACAACAGTTTCCTGGTAGGGATCGACGTATCCCAAAATACATTTACGCATACCAATAATTCTGGGTACGGCGGTTCCTTTTCCTTCGACCCTGATACACCTCAAGCGATGACCTTCGACGATTCACGGCAGCAGTTGACTTTGCCAAAACGCCAAACAGTAGATCAGCATACCGCGCTGTTTGTAGAAGATCGCCTCATTTTCAACCCCGCATTTCAATTGGTTCTAGGAGCGAGAAGCGATACGACTCAGCTCCGATCAAAGCGCTTGAA
Organism: Oligoflexus sp.; assembly: GCA_041736305.1. GTDB lineage: Bacteria > Bdellovibrionota_B > Oligoflexia > Oligoflexales > Oligoflexaceae > Oligoflexus. The sequence continues at coordinate 7,333 of JBGSTX010000318.1, forward strand.
TTTGGACACTGACCTTCAAGGGCAAACCTTGGGCACGCTAGAACCTAGCTTTACCAAAAATTTGCAGGGGACCACAGGTCGCATTGGGGTGGTCTCTGAGGTAAGCTCGAATACATTTCTCTTCGCTCAGCATACAACGGCTGAATCTAGCCCCGTCAGTCTTGTCAATTTAGCGAAACGCTCCGAAGATTTCAAAATGGAAAAATCACGTCAGTTTGAATTGGGAATTAAGCAGGCGTTGAATCTCGGCCTAGACTACACATTTAGTCTTTACCAAATCAGCCGGCAGAATCTCTTCACCCGCGATCCAAAAGACCCAAGTCGCACGGAGCAGATAGGACAGCAGTCGTCGCAGGGAGCCGAGCTAGCTTTGTCGTGGCGCCCGCTACGCACGCTAACCTGGGAAGGCAATATTTCCCTATTAAAAGCTAAGTTTGATACTTTCTACTCGCAGGAGAACAACGTTCCTATATCCTATCGCGGCAAAAAGCCTAGTAATGTCCCTGAAAAAGTGTTTAATTCGTCGTTAGATTACCATTGGAAGCAGCTGGCAATACTGTTCGGTGTGCGTTATATCTCTGAGCGACAGGCTGATTTTTCAAATTCCTTCTCCTATCCCGCCTACACCTTGGTGCATTCAGCTTTAACCTATAAGTTCGAAAGCTCTGAAATCAGCCTTCTTGGAAAAAATTTGACTGACAAACGATATATCCAGTGGGGGGATGGGGGTGATATGGCGTTGTTGGGTCAACCTCTCTCCTGGGAAATTTCACTTCACACCAGTCTTTGAACGATTGTAAGGAGAAAGCTTAATGGGTTTACTTCGCACAACCCTGCTTGCCTTTTTCTGCTGTATTTCAGTCAGAATAGTGGCGGCCACTTTTGAAAAAGTAAGTTACCAAAGCTGCGGCGAGACCCAGATTTTAAGCGCAGGCCCTCAGCGTGCGATCAGCATTGATATCAACACGACTGAAATCATGCTTTCACTTGGACTAGGCTCGCGCATGGTGGCGTTCGCCGGAATTGAAGATCATAAACTTATTTTGCCCGCACTTAACTCTGAAGCTTTGCATCTTGCTTCGATCAAAGCTTCGTATCCTAGTCTTGAAAGTTTAGTGGCGCTGAGGCCAGATTTTGTATTTGCCGGTTGGCAGTATGGTTTCTCCGAAGCGTCGGGATTAACGCCTCGCCGGTTAGCAGGGTTCGGAATTGCTAGCTATGCACTCAACGAATCTTGCATCCGGGTTCGCAGCCGCATCGATATTAGTTTTGAAGATGTCTACTCTGATATTAGAACCATAGGCAGAATATTTGGCGTCGAGGCACGCGCCGAGGCTCTCATTGCTGACTACTCGCGGCGGGCAGCAGACATAAAAATGCAAGCTGCCAAGTTTAAGTCACACAAAATTTTCCTCTACGACAGTGGTGAAGCCAGTCCCTTCACCGCAGGACATTATGGTATTCCTACCGCCATGATCGAAATTCTTGGTTCGAAAAATATTTTTGACGATCTGCCGATGAACTGGGTTGCCGTCAGCTGGGAAGATGTGGTCCAACGTCGGCCTGAATTTATCATTATCGTTGATTATGGTGATCAAAGTGCTGATAAAAAACGTCAGTTTATCGCGAGAAAGTTAAAAAATAGTGGTATTTCTTTGATGGATCAGGGGCGCTACATAGTTTTGCCATATGCGGCGGTAACCCCTGGGATTCGTACAATTGATGCCACAGAAAAGTTGATGCAGGCTCTGCAAAAAGCTTTTCCTGATACACGGACGTGACATGATAAGTTTGCCGCAAATACTATGGGCGCTAGCTCTTTTGGGGCTTATGCTGATTACTCTCAAAGCCATGGGCAGCGGCACGAGCTCTCTTACCCTCCAGGAAATTTGGGCTAGCTGCCATCACCGATGGATCGATGGACCAGCGCTCTCACTCGAGCTGCAGAATAAAGATATGATTCTGTGGTCCATTAGGATACCGCGTGTGCTCATGGCTGGACTAAGTGGGGCAGGCCTATCTTTGGTAGGTGCCACAATTCAGGCCCTGGTGCGCAACCCCATGGCTGATCCCTGGCTCCTGGGTGTTTCTTCAGGAGCATCATTAGGTGCCGTGTTAGTCATTGTCAGCGGCATTTCACTATTTGGCATACTCTCGATTCAGCTGTTCGCTTTTATTGGTGCCGTCTTCGCTGCAAGCGTGATTTATTTCTTTGCGCGCCAAGGCTACAAATTTTCTTCAACCCGTCTTATTTTTACAGGTTTGGCCATTTCTTTTTGCTTAGAAGCTCTGACGCAAATCATCATCTTTACCGCCGGTCGCCATTCACAGGTTCAAAATGTAATGTTCTGGACCATGGGAAGTTTTGGTTCGGTAGAAAACACCGATCTATGGATTCCGGCACTGGCGGTCGGCTATGGTTTTGTGTTTTTGTTTCGTTCACGGCATGAATTAAATATTGCCTGCCTCAGCGAGGTGAAGGCTTTCTCTCTAGGTCTCGATTTAAAGCGGTTTCGACGCCAATTATTTCTACTTTCGGCAGCTTTGACCTCGGTTTTAGTGTCGGTGACCGGCTCGATTGGCTTTGTAGGCCTCATGGTTCCACATGTCTTGCGCCTAATTCTAGGTAACGATTATCGTCTCTTGATACCTGGCTGTCTTATAGGCGGGTCAGCGTTTATGATCGCTGCGGATGCTTTGGCTCGCAACTTCTTTAGTCCACAAGAAATTCCTATCGGAGTGATCACGGCGCTGCTTGGTTCGCCCATCTTTATCTGGCTCATGCGGGGCTCGCATGAGTGAGTCATCGTCTATGTCGGTCGAAAAACTGTCGATTGAGCTCAAAAATCGGCAGATTCTACAAGATATATCTTTCGATGTAATGCCAGGTGAATGGCTTGGAATTATCGGTCCCAATGGTAGCGGCAAATCCACTCTTCTCCGCGCTTTGGTCGGATTTATCAAGCCAACGCAAGGCGTAGTTCGCATCGACAATCAATCGTTAGTTAGTCTATCGCCGCTACAGCGAGCCCGCACGATGGCTTACATACAGCAAGAAACGCCGGCTATGCAGGGCTTTAAAGTCAGATCTTTTTTAAATTTGGCCTATCATCCCCTGCAGGGCGTTCACGATAGGGAGTTATGGCTTAAAGAATGTGAGAGGCTGTGCGAAGAGTTTCAATTAAAAGATCGCTGGAACTCCTCGCTGGACGAACTATCTGGCGGCGAACGGCAGCGCGTGATGCTAGTCCAAAGCCTTTTACAGATGCCTAAAATTCTGTTACTCGACGAGCTCACCAATCATCTGGACATCTACTTTCAGATGGAAATCATGCATAAGCTACAAAAGCTGGCTATCACCAAGATCACTGTTCTTCATGATTTAAATTTAGCAGCGCGTTTTTGTGATCGCATTCTTATGCTGCAAGGAGGCCAAATTTTTGGATTAGGCGCTCCAAATAGTCTGTTCACTCAAAAAATTATATTCGATCTTTTCGGCGTCGATTGCCAAATTGCATACCAAGGCGACTCGATATCTTATATACGATGGACATAAGCATTCTTATCAAGATGGCTTATTCTCGCAAACTTTTGGGCAACGAGTTGGTCTTTCGCATTACCAACTATGAAAGGCGCTACATACTGTCTTTGGCATCTTTTAAATACTAAGATCAATCTCGTTTAAGAGCCTTCTATTCCGCATTCTTTGCAGCAATCAACATATTTGCTATTGTTGCCGCCTCAAAGAGAAACGCTAACTTTGATTTTCATAGTAGGATGTATAGCACAACGGATCTCACCGATTCCGGGTTTGTCAAAGACCTGCTCTTTATGTACTCCTGGAAGCTGAACCTTCAAGTTGAACTTCATAGCTGCCGATGAAGAAAAAACATTATGCGGCGTGACATCATCGTTTTTAAAGGTTACCGCTTCGCCAACTTTTAGATTGAGTTCAGTTACCGAAAACTTCTTGTCTTTCTGGGTTACCATGACTGCTCCGGCTACTGGCGTTAGAACTGTGAACAGGAAAGCAGAACGGCTATAGATTAGTAATTGTTTTTTCATCAAGCACATCCGTCAGAATGATAAGACTCTATTTTTTTATAACGATTAAATTAAGCGTAACGCACTTACGGTTCACGTGAAAGTATCGAGAAATTTCCGTCCCACTTTCATGTCTAATGGCCACAAGAACCAACTTATTTTTCTCAGTTTCGCCCAGATGCCTTGCTGGACATAGTGTTTGGTCAGATGATGAATACTGCTTCGAGGCGTCCTCGATGAGAAGGTACATGGCTCAATTTCCATTAGTTTTAGTATTCGATGCGATAGACCGGGTTTCGATCATGGCTCTGCTCGCGCTTATTGTATTTGATCGTCGTGGCCGGCGAGGCGTGGCCTAGGGTGCGCTGCACCTGATCGAGCGGCGCCTCCAGAGTGTTTAAAAGATGGCCTGCAAGCGTAGCACGCATGGAGTGAGGGCAGTAGCGCCGGAGGCCGGAGCAGGGAATGCCAGATTTTTTGATCAAGGTTTGAAGGATCTTCGCCAAAGCAGTGGAAGAGATCGGTTGGTTTCGGATGGGGCTGAGCGAGGGAAAAAGCCATTGCTCGGGATCGCTGACGTCAAAGCCCAGCGCCTTGAGCTCCGCGATATGCTCGCTAAGACAGTGGTAGGCAAAGGGGTTGAGCGGCACCTCGTGAGGTTTATCGCCTTTGATCATGAGGGAGAGAATGCGGTGGCCCTTGACCTCGCCGAGGTTCTTTATTTTAAGCTGGCGGATTTCGGCTGACCGGAGCCCCGTGTAAAAGCCCACGGCGAGCAGCGCCCGGTGAGATGTAAATGATTTACGGCCTGGACTGAGAGCCAAAAAAAGTCGGCGCACCTCCTCGTCTGAAAAGTCGGCGGTTTGGCTTTTGTTATCAGATTTTGGTCTTTTAAGGCCATAGAAAAGATCACGCTCGACAAAGCCCTCGTGCGCGAGGTGTTTGCAAAGTGAGGAGATGGCCGGCATTTTTTTAAGGATGGTCTTTTGCGCCTGGCCCCTTATTTTAAGCGATTTTTGATAAAGGATTAGATGATTGCGGCTGAGCTCTTCGATCTCTTTAATATCTTCAAAGGCAAAGCTTAAAAATTCGCGGCCGGCCCGGAGATATTCGCGCCGCGTGAGCTCGGAGCCAAAGGAATGAAAAAAGGCCGTGAGGGTTTTCTCTAGCCTTGGGTCCATGGCCGGCAGGCTTGGCAGAATCTCAAGATCCTTTTGAGATATTTCCAGCATAGAGGTTCTCCACTTTTTATCGAGTATGCCAGAGGCGAAGGTTGGAAGAATCCTCTTTCTTCCAACCTTTTTATAAAAAACAAGATCCATGCTTTTTTCTTGATTTGATAATGAAAACAGGGAAGCGATGGGGCCGGCAAAAGCCGGAATGTAGAAGATTGCGCAGAGGTTTGATTTCCAACCGTGCAGGTGGTTGCTGCCAGATGGCTGCACGCTAAAATTGATGTTGATACGTGGGTTTAAAGATCAAGGATGTGCTGGGAGACCCAGCACATCCTGGTGGTTCCTTTTGCAGTTACCTTACTCCTAAACCGGCAGCTATAAGTGACTCTGCATTCACCCCCCCTCCTCTGCAACAATCGGCAAGCTTGCCGTTGATCGCGACAGCCGGTACCGACTTGACTCCAAGAGTTTTAGCCCTTTGGGCCACATCCGGCTTTTTCATGTCGAGGACACTCACCTCACACGACGGGCATGCGAGTTGGTTAACGAGCTTGACTGTTTCTTCGCAGGCAGGACAACCAGCTGAGAAGATCTCAATTTTTCGTTTGGTTGACATACAAAATTCTCCTTTTTATTAGACGTCAGATGACGCGCATGAACCACATGATTTGACCGCGACCATTCGCGGCCATGCATTCCACACCGCAGCACCAATGAGAGTTGGCACTGCTGCGTAAGCAATGAAATTTGAATCGAAGACAAATTTTCCAATAAGATGAGTAAGCGCGGCTGCAACACCAAGGACAAATGGGCCATATCCCCAGCGGGCTTTCGCGCGCCAGCCAAGACTTATTAGGGTCAGGGCAAGCGCTGCCACGGTAACTGGCAGAAGATAGGCCGTGTAATCGAAAAAACTGAAACCTAAAGCACTCAAAACGGCTGCGTAGGCGGGCCAACAAGCTGCGCAGGTTAACTTGGGAAGCAGGGCCACGCCAAAGCTCGGAGCGGCTGCCAGGGCCATTCTCCAGCCTTTCTTTCCATTAGCCGCCTCAGATGCGGGCAGATTTGCGATGCCATTGGAAAGAGCTGATACAATGCGCTCGACCTCGGGCACGCCAGACAAAGTGCCCGAACGGGAAGGATAGAGTCGGCAGCAGCTCGCAGAAGGAGCCTCGTTATCTGGATCTACATCCAGTCCATCGACAAGGATTGTAGGGGACCCAAAATTTCGAACGTATCCTGGGCTATCAGGAGACGCCCGATTCCACTCAGTCCATATGGGACTCACGCCAGCAGTGGAAAAGGCCGAAAGAAGCTGCGCTCTAGCATTCTTCACGTTGGGACAGTCCATGTCATAGATCAGTTCAACTCTCATAAAGGCTCCTCATTTTCCGGGTCAAGAGCATCGAGAATCGGGCAAGTACTGGTAGGTGCTTCACCATTTGTACAGGTGGATGCCAAGACCTCCAGGGCATTTTTGATGAGCTGAAGTTCAGTGATCTTTTTCTCAACTATGCTGATTTTCTCTTCTGCCTTCGCACGAACGCTGCGGCATGAGCTTTTCGTGCTGGTACGTAAGCGAAGGAGTTCCCGAATTTCTTCAAGAGAAAATCCCAGGTCCTGGGCGCGCCGGATAAATGCTAAGCGGCGCAGGACCTCCGGATGGTATTGACGGTAGCCGCTTTCACTTCGCTTGGCCTTTTCAAGAAGACCCTCACGCTCGTAATAGCGGATTGCCTCAACGGAGATGCCGGATGACTTTGATATGGTGCCAATTGAGATGGCCTTCATTCTACTCTCCTTTCACGCCTCACCATTACTCTACGGTCTGAAGCTAACTTCAGACTCAAGTAGTTTCTTTATTTATTTATGAATTTAGGCAGATAAGGTTGGTTTTTCGCAGGTTGAGGGCGTTTAACTGGGAGCTAAAAGGTATCGATGGAAAGGCATGCGGCTGAAAACATTTACATACTATATTGGCTTATTATGTTGGGTGCTGTTAGTTTTAGGCTAGAAGGACTGATTGACAAGTCATGTCTCGGTAAAGAGGACTTTGAAATGCTGCTGCAGCCGACTTTGAAATCTGACAGCTAATGTTACGTGGAATTTTCGGCGGGGCAGTGAATTAGGTCACAATGAAGGTAATGAAACGGCTACGGTATCGAGATGAGGGGTGAAATTACTGACAGCATTAAAGGTGCCATGGCCGAAAAGCTGAGCTTCCAGCATTGCATCAATCCTATATCGGATGAGAAGTAAGTGTTGGAGCTTGAACAGAGTATTGTATTCTTGCATAGCAACCATTTCTCCAAGCTGGATGGCAGGATTGAATCCTCTAATACCTTCGAATGAAAGTCTATTGGAGCGTTATCAAAGCGGCGATTTTGAGGGATTTGACCTCTTTTATCGGCGCAATAGTCAAATGATTTTTGCCTTTCTCTTGACCCGACTTCGATTCAGAGTAGATGCGGAGGAGGCGTTTCAGGACACTTTTCTAAAGATTCATAGAGCCATCGTGACCTATGATCCTGCCCAGCCAGCTTTAGGCTGGGTCTTTACTATCGCAAGAAATGCAGCGCTCGATATTATGCGAAGACGCCGCAGACAACCTGTTAACTTCAACATGGATGAATTCAGCGAAAATTCTGGAATAGAGGAATGCGTATCCGCAAAAGAGCAACTGGCTCAGCTCGTGGAAAAAATATCTGATGCTGAAAGAAGTCTTTTAAAGGCCAGGTTTCTTGATGACGAGCCATTTGAAAACATTGCTGATGATCTAGGAATCTCGGCTGAGAACACCAGGCAAAAGCTTTCCCGTCTGTTAAAAAAAATAAGAGATCCAAAGATAGGCTGAGTCAAGCTGCTGCCCGGCGCCAGAGGATCGTGACTTTATAAAGAGCGTTGGAAAATATTTCAAAACTGCTGATTGCTGCGATGCCCCAAACGAACACAGTCCACATCGGATCGGCATCGTTGTTCATGTATGCGATAATTCCTCCAAATAATAAAATCCACCCTGACAAAGCCTTCCACTCATTCCGGATAAGCGCCTTAAACTGAAGAGGCGAAGAAATGATTCGAAGTGTTATTGCTGGCACTAGTGCAAACAAAATCCCACAAACAACCGTGCAGCCCAAAAATCCTGCTACGTCCATGATCTGATGGTGAACCCTTAGGGCAAGATTTGACAGTCCAAAGCCCAGTTGACCGCAAAGAAATAGCGAGATCAGTCCTCCGAGCGCCACGGAAAACCCTATTTTGGCATGCACAGCTGGACGGGACGGGCACAGGTCAGCTTTAATTCGATTATAAATATTTTCCCTGGTTATATCAGGCACATGCTTCATGTAATAATCCTCTGACCGTTAGCAGAATTCCTATGCCACTACGCTTGATATGGCCGGTTTGTGACAGATTATTTTTATTTTGACCTTAATTCAAGCCTGCTGTCACAGCAGGCCTGTCTCTGTCGTAGAGGGGACTGAAGATGACCTGGAACCTGACGAGGCTGACATGATTAAGTACCTTCTTACCGCCACTATTACCTTACTCTCACTGCCGGCAGCTGCTGCAGGTAGCGAAGGATCAGCTCAAGAGAATATTACCTTCGAAAAGTTTGTCGAGGCCGTTTTATCTCATCATCCTCAGCGATTCATTGATGAAAAAGGCTTGGCTAGAGTTAAAGAAGGCTTAAATCGTGCCGGAGTTCTTCCTGATCCTCAAATCAAAATTGGGCGCGACGAAGTACCTCTGCGAGGTCGATTTCAACCCGAACTAATGATGGCGAAAGAGGCAAAGGGAGGTGCCGAGTGGCAACTTGAGTTATCGCAGAGCTTCCCCTGGCCTGGAACCTTGGCATCCGAAGAACGTTTAGCTCAAACATCCGTGTCAGCTGCGGAAGCAAATAATGAGTTATTGGCCCTGATGCGGCGGATTGAGGCTGAGGAACTATATCTGAAAATAGTTAGGACAGACAAACTACTGGCCATTGCGAAGAGTAATTTTACAGCAGTGGACAGCCTTCGTAAACTTGCCAGTGAAAAATTCAAGCAAGGCGTCGGTTCCCATAATGAATTTCTTCAGGCCCATAGCGAAAGTGGCGTTCTCAGGACGAACGTCTCTGCGTTAGAAGCGGATCTCATCAATCTGAAACGTCATGCCTTACTCCTTATAGGAGACAAAAGGATGACGAGTCCTAATACAGTTACCTTTTCGCTCGAATGGCCTGACTCCCTTGTAGGCCCTGTGATCAATCAAGAAAAAATAAATGATCGCGATCTTATTCGTCAAAAAATTCAGCGCGAAAAAGAGAATCAACTGGCGAGACAGGACAGCGCCTACCGCCGAACGCTGCCGTCTTTCATGGCCTCCGGCATGCTTATGCAGGAGGATGCGGGGATGCGCATGTATGCGGCAATGGTAGGTGTATCTCTACCGGTCTATTCTCAGGGGCAGCGCCGTTCGCTCAATAATGAAGGCCTGCTCACGAGTGAACTCACTGAACGCACATTAGCCTGGCAGGATCAGCGTAAAGCACTCGCACTTATGCAGGCTGACACGCGAATCGCTCAAATCCAGGCTAACTTCAAGGCTCTTGAAAAGGAGATTATTCCTCCAGTGAAAGAGCATATTGAAGCCACTATGGTGCAATTCAGTCAAGGCAAGAGCGGCATAAGCGCTATTATTGATGGCCGACGCGTACTGTTAAATCTTGAAGTTTCAAAAGTGAGATCAATGGAAGCGCTGGCAAGGGCTAGAATCTCAATAGAAAAAATAAAGGCTGGCCTTATTGATGAGACACTTGATGAAGAAGTGCCTCAGCTTATCGGAGTGGGTTCCAACGCTATGAGTATGCCAGGTGGCGGATCTACAGGCGGCATGCCGTCGATGCCATCAGGCAAAGAAAATGGAGCGATGAAACCAAGCATGAGTCCTAGCGATGCGATGAAAAACACTGATCCCGTCGATGAAGCTGAGCCAGAAAAATCCCCAGGTATGGGCATGTAAATCAATTTGGAGATCTCATAATGTTCAGCCTTAAAATTTTAATTTCAATTGGATTTATGACATTTCTTTTTGGAAAATTAGCATTCGCAGCTATGCAGTTTGAAGTTATACCTAAGCCTAATCCGCCAGAGGCGGGTGAAAATAGTTTAATGATTTCGATAAAAGACGATGCGGGAAAGCCGATTGATGGCGCTAAGGTCGAGTTGCTTGCTTTCATGCCTGCTATGGGGACAATGCCCCGCATGAACGAAAAAACTGTTGTCACGCCTCAAGGAAGCGGAAATTACCTCGCAAAGTTTGATCTATCCATGGGGGGCACATGGGAGCTGGCATTAAAAGCTGAAAAAGATGGCCTTCAAGGCTCACTTAACTTCAGCATTACAACAGAGATACCTGGGATTTCTAAAAAGGGTGGTGGAAAGTCCAGTTCGGAAAAAACACCTGGGACCGCCCCCCTGGACATTGGCGCCGATCGCCTTCAGATCATTGGTGTGCGTTTTGCCGAGGTCAAAACCTTGGCCATGAAGCGAAATATCGATGCCGTAGGCGTAGTAGAACAAGATCAAACACATCGTGAAGAACTCACACTCCGGTACTCGGGATATGTCGTAAAGCAGTTTCGCGGTCGCGTTGGTGATCCAGTGAAGGCAGGCGAGCCTCTGTTCAGTGTTTATAGTCCTGACCTCGTCACGGCGCAGAGCGAATTTCTTCTGGCTGATAAGATTTCTGAAAGTGCTCATTCGCTTCATCAAGCTGCGGGCGAAAAGCTTAAAAACCTTGGTCTATCGGCAAAAGATATTGAGCAAATACGGAAAAACAATAAGCCGCAGCGGGACGTTGTTATCCGCTCGCCTATTAATGGCACCATCCTTGACGTCTCCGTTCGAGAAGGAGCATCAGTCAATGGAGGGCAGGTCCTTTATATCATTGGGGACCTAAGTAAGACCTATATAGTCGCACGCGTTTTCCAACAAGAAGTCGGAAACGTTAAAATTGGACAAAGTGCAGTTATTTCCATTCCAGGAGCTGATGAAAAACCTATAAAAGGGCGTGTCAACCTTATTTATCCGCAGATCGAGCAGGGGGCAGGAACTGCAAATGTACGCCTAGAAGTTACCGAAATTACTGCTGGGCTTAAACCGGGTGTTTATCTGGATGTTGCGATTCCGGTTGAGATTGGAAGCGGTTTAACTATTCCCGCTGAAGCCATTCTCTATTCTGGGCGGCATCGCTATGTCTTTGTCGATCACGGCGAAGGCAATCTAGAGCCTCGGGAAGTACGTGTCGGCAAGTCGTCAGATGGAATGGTGCAGATCCAGGAGGGCCTCAAAGAAGGCGAACGCGTGGCAGCAAGTGGCACCTTCCTTCTAGGATCAGAAGCCCAGCTTCGTTCGGCCTTACCGAAATGGAAAGATAATGCGGAAGGGACCGAAATAAAAAACCCTGCAAAGGAACCCGCGACCTCCACTCCAGCTCAACCTAAAATGAACATGCCAATGGACGAAAGCGGGGCCCCTAAATGATCGCTCGCATTATTCGGCTCTGTGCGGCCAACCCTATTATGACCGTCTTCATGGTCTTGGTGGCTTCGGCGCTTACGATTGTCTCAATGAAACGTTTGCCGCTTGATGCCTTACCAGATCTTTCCGACACTCAGGTCATAGTTTTCGCAGAATGGCCTGGACGATCTCCCGATCTCATGGAAGATCAGGTCACCTATCCGCTTGTCACAGGGTTACTGGCTTCACCGAAAGTTAAGTACGTGCGTGGGCTATCCATGCTCGGCGCTTCGCAAATTATAATCGTATTTGAAGATGGAACAGATCTCTACTGGGCGCGCTCGCGGATAGCGGAAAAATTAGCATCAGTTGCGCGGCTCCCTCAAGGGGTGGTGCCTACCCTTGGCCCTGAAGCGACTGGCCTAGGCTGGGTTTACCAGTATGCCCTCATCGATAAAACGGGGAAGCACGATCTGGCTCAGCTGCGCTCCCTGCAGGATTGGAATCTTCGTCTTAGCTTACAGGGAGTTCCAGGTGTGGCCGAAGTTGCCACCATTGGCGGCTTTGTTAAGCAATACGAAGTCAGTTTGGATCCAAAGAGGCTTCAAGCCTTTAAGCTATCTCCTCTTCAAGTAACGAGAGCGATTCGTAATGGTAATCAGGAGGTGGGGGCCAATGTCTTAGAGATGGGGGGGACAGACTTTACCATCCGCGGGCGCGGTTATGTAAAAGGAATGGATGAAATCGAATCTATTCCCGTTACGACTCTTACGGGCGGCCGTGTCGTTACAGTCGGTGATCTGGGGCGAGTTCAAATGGTCCCTGCTCCGCGTGCTGGTGCGGGTGAACTGGATGGAGAAGGCGAGGCTGTAAGCGGCATTATTGTTATGCGGATTGGTGAAAATGCCCTGAATGTCATTGATGGGGTCAAGGCTCGCCTCAATGAAATCAAGAAGTCCCTACCTGAGGGTGTAGAAATTGTTACGGTTTATGACCGTTCTGATCTTATTCAGAAGGCTATTGCGACTTTAAGAAATGTGCTGATCGAAGAGATACTGGTTGTAGCGCTTATCGTGTCGATATTCCTATGGCACGCGCGCGCAAGCCTGGTAGCGATTCTACCGCTACCCATCGCAGTGCTTCTCTCCTTTTTACCCATGCTCTTTAGTGGACTCACTGTCAATCTCATGTCTTTGGGAGGGATCGCATTAGCGATAGGAGCCATGGTAGATGCGGGGATTATTCTGGTTGAGAATGCGCATAAAAAGCTTGAGGGGCGAAACACCAAGGATATGCCTGAGGCTGAAAGACGCCGCATTATTACCGAAGCTATGGTTGAGATGGGGCGTCCGCTCTTTTTCTCGCTGCTTGTCATCACAGTATCTTTTCTTCCAATATTTTCGCTTGCAGGGCGCGAGGGAAAACTTTTTATTCCTTTGGCTTTCACCAAGACCGTGTCTATGGCCTGGGCGGCTGTATTAGCTGTTACTCTAACGCCAGCCCTTGCCATACTTTTTCTAAAGGGCAAATTTGTTCACGAAGAACAGCACCTAGTCAGTCGCCTCCTTCATAATATTTACGGTCCTATAGTTGATTTTGTCGTTCTATGGAAAAAATCTGTAATAGCGGCAGCGATATTAATTGTGGCCGCAACCATTCCCATAGTCTTCAAAATTCCATCAGAATTCATGCCGGCCTTAAATGAAGGTTCAATTCTTTATATGCCGACCTCTGTTCCTGGAATGAGCCTTGATACAGCTGTTCAAACTATGCAGCGGCAAAATTCAATCATCAAGGCCTTACCGGAAGTGGCCCACGTCTACGGTAAGGCAGGGCGAGCTGCTACCGCAACCGATCCTGCTCCTGTGAATATGTTCGAAACAGTTATATCGCTGAAGCCAGAGAAAGAGTGGCGAGATGGTATGACTTTTGAAAAAATTATTGCCGAATTGAACGGGAAACTTAATATTCCCGGTATGCCCAATATCTGGTGGATGCCTATACAAACCAGAATCGAGATGCTCTCGACTGGGATTCGTACACCCATTGGCATCAAAGTTCTCGGTACAAACTTAGCTGAGATCGAAAAAACAGCAATTGAAATTGAAGAAGCTTTGCAAAAACTTCCTGAGACAAAGTCCGCATTTGCTGAGCGCATCGGTTCAGGATCCTATATCGATATCAACGTAAAGAGAAAGGTCGCCGCACTGTACGGTCTAAATATTTCCGACATACACTCACTCATTGAGACTGCTGTCGGTGGCAGTCCCGTTTCGACAGCAATCGAAGGCCGCGAGCGGTATTCGATTACAGTGCGTTATGCCCAAGATTTTCGAAATGATATCGATGCACTTTCTTCAATAGTGATCCCGACACCAGCCGGTCAAGAGGTGACCTTGGGACAAGTCGCTACCTTGACGGTTAATTCTGGTGCTCCCATGATTCAGAGTGAAAATGGCAAAATGCTTGGATTTGTCTTCGTTGATGTTGATAAAGCAATGGGACTTGCAGAATATGTAGACGTCGCAAAAAAAGCAGTTGATAAGAATGTTAAACTTCCGCCTGGCGTTACACTTGAATGGTCGGGACAGTTCGCGGCGTTGGAGAGTGCTAAAAAAACCTTGATACTTGTCATCCCAGCCGCCCTCCTTCTGATAATTTTTATCTTATATTTGAACATGCGATCTGTGGTCGAGGTTGGAATTGTACTTCTTGCGGTACCGTTCTCGTTAGTCGGAGCGTTCTGGCTCCTTTACGCTCTTGGATATAAACTCTCGGTAGCAACGTGGGTGGGGCTCCTAGCGCTGGCAGGGCTAGATGCGGAAACGGGCGTAGTCATGCTCTTATACCTAACCAACTCCTATAATGATCGGGTGGCGGCAGGAGTTAAACCCAGCCTAGCTATGCTGAAGGAAGCGATTCATGAGGGCGCCGTACAGCGGGTTAGGCCAAAGCTTATGACTGTGGCTGCAGCGCTGATAGGTCTGCTTCCTGTGATGTGGAACACTGGCACTGGATCCGAGGTTATGAAGCGAATCGCCGCGCCCATGGTTGGCGGTATAGTCACCTCTGGATTACTCGAACTACTTGTTTACCCGGCAATTTTTGCATTGTGGAAAGGCTGGGAAATAAAAAAGCAGGACTCATGAACCTACTGCCTAAGGCACCAACGTTGTCTGCTCGATCGAAAAACCACCCACCAAGGAGGCTTTGGTGCATCGTTCTTGGCGGTATTCTTGTCATTGTCATATCGATGGGTCTTTATCGCTTTGCTGAAGAAAAGTTTGCACCTCCATACACTGCTGCATCGATGCCTCTCTACCGTGAAGTCGTCGGCACAGGCCAGAGAAAGCTTGTTTTGATTCATGGTTATTTGGGTTCGTCACGCTACTGGGCTTCGCGGCTATCTGGGATGGACCGCGACCATCAAGTGCTTATGATCGATCTTTTAGGGTTCGGACGCTCCCCTAAGCCTGATACGGATTACAGCTTAACAATGCACGTAGAAGCAGTCCGTCAGGCGATGCGTGAAGAGGGGTTTCT
This sequence comes from Oligoflexus sp., assembly GCA_041736305.1. GTDB lineage: Bacteria > Bdellovibrionota_B > Oligoflexia > Oligoflexales > Oligoflexaceae > Oligoflexus. Next base: position 22,601 of record JBGSTX010000318.1, read on the forward strand.
TTCCCCTGGGACGATTTTAGTTGGGCATTCGCTTGGAGCAGTTATTGCTCTTGCCCTGCTTGCGGAAGAGCCTGACCCTACTATCGGTGCAACACTGATTGCTTTGCCGGTCTATAAGACACCCGAGGAGGCTCGAAGGTCTCTATCGAACATCTCGCCCATGCATCAGGCGATGGTTAATAATTCTAGCGTTATGCACCTTCTGTGTGCATTTATGGACATCTTTCGAATACCCCTCTTTGTCACCGCATTTGATGTCCCCTCCGATGTATACCATGATTCTCTATCTCATACATGGACCTCGTCCTCACGCACTCTGCAGAGTGTCATTCTTAAAAATGACGTGAATAAAATTGCTAGGCAGGCAGCAGCGAGCCACTACCTGCTTTTTCTGCAAGGTGCCGAGGACCAAGTCGCGCCCTATACTAATTCCCGCACACTAGCCGAGTCCCTTCCAAATGCACGGTTTGAAACGCTTAAGGCGTTTGATCATCAAGGCTTTCTAAAAGATCCGGACAAAGTATGGAGACCGGTGCGCATATTCGAAGAGCTAAGTTGGCCGGTGAAGTAACAAGCGCGGCTATTTGCCATAGTAAGTTTTAATTTGGCCGACCTCGATCACTATGAATGTGTGGGATGGGTATTAAAACAATTTTTTAGTTCTATCTGTCACGGACCAGGAAGAGTGATTGTAATAAAAGTCGAGAGCAGAACATTCACTGCTTTACTGATTTCAGTTGCGAGCCGATTAAGATTTACCTCATTGCCGGTCATAAGAGGAGCCTTCTAAATATGGAAAATGGAACTCAGAAAAGCCCCTTAAGAATCAATTTTATCCTTTTGCTCTTTATCATAGCTGTACTCCTTAATTGGCCCTGGGAAATGCTTCAGATGCTCGCTTATAGAGAGATGGCTCATCGCTCTTGGAGCGAGACAGCCTGGATGTGCTTTCGGGCAGGCCTTGGCGATGGCCTTATAACTGTTTTTGTCTACAGCTCGACCGTTCTGGTTTGCTATGTATTTTCCAAAGAAAAGTCGATTATGCGCATGAAGAATTTTGCAACATTAGCCATCCTGGGCGGCATAGTTGCTGTTGCCATAGAAAGGCTGGCTCTATCTGCTGGCAGATGGTCCTACTCTAGTGCCATGCCGATCGTGCCAATATTTGAAGTGGGTCTTATGCCTTTGCTGCAGCTAATTATACTAATACCGCTGGCGGTAAAACTCACTTTCCTCGCAGCCGGAGAACCTGAAGGACCTTTATGCGTCGATATTGATCATTCGAGCTTAACGCAAGGAGATCTTGGGAGAAAGCGCCTTCTTCCACGAAATAGCGGAAGTTACGGAATTTTATCATCATTAACCCATTCGACATTGTTTTGATCATGCGGTGAGGAAGGGCAAAGTTTCAGGAAATCTTTGCGAGCTTTTAGCGTGTCTGAAAACTTCCTCATCTTGATGCTAAAATAGCGTTTGATCGCTGGCGCGCATTCGCTTGGCCGTTGGCCGCTAGAAAGGCAAAGAACTGCTTCACAAGCCGCTTTCGTATCGCCAGTAAACATTTCATTAGCCGATGCTATCGGTGAAACAAAGATAATTGCAGAGAGCAAAAAAATAGTGTTAAAAATTTTCATAAAGTCCTCATTACCGATTAAAAATTTCAATGTCCACGCGGCGGTTTGCCGCGCGTCCTACCTTCGAAGCATTGTTCGTAGCGTAATCTCCAGCCGATACGTAGTTGACCGAAATGATAGATGATGAAACGCCTTGCCCGATTAAATAGCGCTGTGCATCCAACGCGCGATTTAAAGCGATTTTCTCGTCAATGGCGCTAGGACTATCACCGTCGGTTCTTCCGCGGACTTCGATCCGGCTGGCTTTGGCGAGGAGGGGTAGAAAGCGCGTGGATTCATCAGCGCTCAAGCGAAACTTGGTGCCATTAGAAGGGAAGTAAAAGCTGAATATTTGCGATAGTGGAGCTGGATGCGCCGCGAGTGGGTCGACGACGGGCCTGGACTGCTCTTGTCGCAATTTCGCTTCCGTCTGCGCGAGCTGCGCACGGAGTGCGATAACTTCGGTCATCTCCGGGTTATTGATGACCTGCCGATCCGAGCCGTCAACGACTGGCGGTTTTGGTGCGGAAGAACATGAGGCTAGTATAGCGATGCTTGTGAGAGCTACTAATTTGCGCATTACTGAACTCCTATATTTGACGAATAGTGAACCGATTAATCGCGTTGAATCTTGCTTCATCGAGTGCGTTCAGAGGTGCGTTCGACCACCGGCCCGGTGCGTTCCTGCTGTATCTTAGCCGCAGCGGATTTGTCGTACACAGGCACTGCCGGCACTTTGTTTGTTTGCTCCCGAACAGCCACGCGCTCACCAATGGCCAGCTTCAATGCCTGACGCTGCACTGGATCTGTTGTCTTCGAGTCAATAAAGGCTGAAGCGACGGATTCTATCACTTTGGCCTTGTCTGACTTTTGTACGTCCCATGTATTGCGAAGCGTTGTGATTTCTTCCTTACCGATAACTTTTCCGGCCTTATCCCGTTTAAGGGCTTCAACAGTGACGGGTGTGTCACCCTTGAATTCTAGTTTTATATCGTCGCCGGTCTTCACGCTACCGTCGGATACGGCACGTTTCAGATCGATTCCCCAAACAGTTTTTTCACCTTTATCAGTAGCTAGCTTAATGAAGTAGCTCTGCTTTTCGTCTGGATCATGATTGAAGTTCGCTAGACCATGTTCGAGAACACGGCCAGCATAGGCCCGTGAAGCACTTTTGGTGGCAGATTCGACCGCTGGTCCTGCCCACTCCTTGCTGGTTTCATTTGCTGGATGTGGCTCTGGTTTCGAATGCTCAGCTACCGGCTTTCGTTCGCGCTCTGTCTCGACATGCTCAATGGTGTTGTGCATCGTACGCTCGCGCCTGTCTTCGAGTAGTTTCAAATCCTGCTCCTTTGGCTTAAAGCCGCGAACCTCGATGCCGCGTAGGGACGCTTCCATCCAGACTTCGCGTTTAAAGTCGGGATGACCCGAAACTTTGATGGTCTTCCAGCCCTTTGCTTCAGCCATCGTCGCCATTGCTTTTGCCACACGATCATCGTTTGACGCCGACACCATGCGCCTGCCCATGTCCTTAAATGCCACTTTCTGCGGCTGATCCTTGAAGTGGAACTTGGAGCCGGCTACACGGAACTGGTTGTGAACCTGTTCCATCAATTCCACCTGGCGGTTTTTTTCCTGTTCTGTAAGTAACTGGCTTTGTCTGTCGGGGGTGCCGCCAGTGCGTTCAGCGGTATCGTTTGCATTGTCTTGTTCAACCGCTTTTTCCGAGAGGTTTTCAACATCAATGCGCTTGTCTTCGGCCCTGATGCCGAGGTCCCCTACTTCGGGTTCATTTTTCCAAACTGGCTCGACGACGTTTTTTTCATCTGACTCATCCGGTTCTCGTCGTTCGAGAGAATTCCCTTTCATAGCTGAGAGTCGGTAGTCTTCTTCGGGCGTCAGCTTATATTCATCTATCAGGAATTCGCCCTTCGTAACTGCGGCCTGCTGCACTTCTTCGGGTTTGCGTCCATCTTCGGTACGTTCGTTCATAAGGGATCCTATAGATTAAAATATGACTCTCGATGATCAAATTTGCCTGCTATCCGCGTTTCTGGCTGAAATTAGAGGCTTATTAAGCATGCTCAAGTCGAGCGTAAGCGCGTCCGTTGAAGTGTCTTCCGAGTATTCCGGGAGCGATTCCATTTCACCTAAAACCGCGAGCATTTCCGATTCGTCCATCATCCCATCGCCCCCCGCCGCGAAATCTTCCATAATTGATTCAAGTTCTTCGTCACTAGACTCGGTCGGCTCAATATCAACTGGTCCAGTCTTTAGAGCGAGATGCACGGGCGAAGCTTGATCCTTAGTCACGGATACGTTGGGCGTTTTAGGCTTGGCATCTGCCACTAGCTCCACGATGTTCTGTGCCCCATCCTGCGGTTCAACGTCGTTAGGCTTTGCTTGTTCCTCATTGATAGATTCCACGCCTGCACCCGCTTCGACCTCGCCATACTCGTTGACTGCATCAAGTGCGTCGAAAAATCCATTGACGAAAGCCTCAACTTGTTCTGGCTCGATACCGTCACCGGCTGGCAATTGCACCTTGGAGAGGTCCAGCGCTAAGGTGCTGAGGTCAATCCCCTTCGGTAGGTCTGCCGCCGTTAATTCGCGGCGACGGTCTTGCACGATGGCCTCGTGCAAATCAAGGTTTAAAAGCGGAATCGAGACGGCGCATTCGCCAGAACCCCAGGCGTCCTCGAGCTGTTTTTTTGTCGGCAGCTTCGTGCCAAGTTTTGCCAGCGATGGTGTGACGGATTTCAAACGATTAATAAAGACGTGATCCGAAAAGTAATTAATTTTCTCGCATCGGATGGCTTTGGTGTTTTCAAGGCTGATGATTTGCTCACGTTGGTTCATTTCCTTAAGTTCTTGCGGCATCATAAGAGCACGTCTTTGATCAGATTCCGATTCGCTACGATGACCGCCCGTTTTACCGCCGAGCTGGCGGCTGTTGCCTTTGGCTTTGAACGTATAGTAGCCAAGAGCTTCCGAATATTCGTTTGCGTCCCGTTGCTCCCGAGGAGTAAAAAAAATTTGGCAAGCATGGTTTGTCACAAAAGTTCGAGCATTTTCTCGGCCGTAGCCTTTGGGCGCCTCTGCTTCCAACTGGCCCGGTGATTGTATGATGTTCAACATGCGTAGGCCATAGCCTGCCATATACGAGTTCGCCTTATCGATAATTCCAATGCGACCAGGCGCGGTAAATTCGTCGTCCAGCATCAAACAAGTGAACTTGAGTTCTGGCATCGCATGCAGCAGTCGGTTCGTATTGAGATTCACCAACTGCGTATAGAACATATTCATTACCAATTTGGCTTCAGCCAACTTGTTTGCTGGGATGCCCAAGTAGATCGACATGCGTTTTTTACGAAGGTCGCGCAAATCAAAATCGTTTGCGCTGGTTGCCGCGTCAACGATTGGGCTGGCCCAAATGGTTAACGGCACGTTGAACGAAGCCATGATGCTCGAAAGCGTGTTGTCGGATGTAGCCGTGAAGCGGCTTAGAGCATCGACACATTCCATCGTCAACGGAGGCAGACCCATGCCGTCCCATTGCGTGATTGGCAAAGATTTACGTGTTGTTTGAATCTTGGCACCTGAACTCTTGAGCAGGGCTTCCATTCGCTCAATATCGGCCTGCGGCACGTCTTTGGCGATTAATATCGGCGCTTGCTCACAGAGTAAATCAGCTTCGTCTTTACTGATCCTATCAGCGGCTATGATGGCCTTTACCACTTTGTCTCGATCGTCGCCGACATCGGTCAGCATAAGGTCGCCGAACTCACGGTAGTTACGTTCTTTGACAATGTTCTGAATGTGTTCCTTGACAGACCGGCCTTTGCCCGATGACTGCCGAAGTAGTTCGCCTATTGTACGGGGTAGGCTCGGCGTTTCGCACAGGTATAGTGTCAGGCCCAAGAAAAGGTTTCGGGCGGCGTCATCGAAAAATACGTCGCGGCCTTCGCCAGGATACAGCGAATAGCCAATCGCCAGAATATCCGTTACACGTAGGCGCGGATTGTCACTGATATAACCCAATGGGTTGTAGCGGTGTGTTCTTCCTTCGAGGGGGTTTCCTTGGGCATCTTCGGTAATCGAGAACGGATTGAATAGGTAAATCTCCTGGCCCCACTGCGCGCGGAACTTCGAAGTGATAAGGAAGTTTTCTAGCTTAACGTCTAATACCACGACCGATTCCGGCCAGTTGAGAAGGTTTGGAATTACAATACCAACGCCCTTGCCCGAACGGGTCGGAGCTGCGAGCAAGACGAACTGCATGCCGGGGAACATCAAGAAGCGGTTTTTCAGCTTGCCGATGATGACGCCGGTCGAACCGAAAAGCCCGGCCTTTTCGATTTCACGAGTATTGGCGAACCGCGCATCGCCGTGCAGGGAACGGACCTCACGCATGGCCTGAATCAATACCGCTACAGGCGCGCCGTAAGCTATGACAGCGGCTACTAGTCCTGATAGCCTTAGTCGCTTTCCAACAATATTATCATTATGGTAGTAATCCCAGTAGGTCAGCCATGTCCAAAAATCGGTTTTACCGAAAGGGTTGGTCTTACTGAACAAGAAGAAAAGAAATCCGGCCAACCACATTAGGGCAGCGGTCGCAGTAACGAATACCAAGATTCCCAGAAGCCATTTTAGCCAAATAGGCGCTTTCATCGGCAAAGTCCTTCTTTGCCGCTGCGTTTTTTCATCGGGTCATACCAGAGCTCGGTAATGTGCCGACCAGCGCCACCGGCAAGATCGTGGTGGACATGCACGACCACATCGACCACCAAATACAGCAGCCGCCGGATAACTTCATAAGGTAACGTGCGTCCCTGCCGGTTCTGCAAGACCATCAAGGCGAGCCGTTCAAACGTCAATTCACAGGAACCCGCGTGGCAGCTTGTAATGCTGCCGCCGTGGCCTGAAGCAGCCACGTTAATGAAATCGAATGTCTCGCCGCTTCGCAGCTCGGCCAGCAGAATGCGTGTCGGCTTCATGCGAAGGCAGCTTTTCAGTAATGCAGCGGCCGTAACTTGCGCGTTGTCTTCCTCCTTAACTTCGCTTGGATAGAAGAGGTGAACGTGGTTTGGGTGATTTGGTAAGAACAGTTCAGGCACATCTTCGATAGTAATGATGCGTTGATCCGTTGGAATCTCTTGCAGCAAGGCTTTCATAAAGGTGGTTTTACCCGAGCCGGTTTCTCCGGCTACAACGATGACTTTTTCAAGCTGAACAGCTCGACGCAAAAACTCAATGAAGTTACCTTCCTTCTTAAGCTTTAGCAGCCCGTGTTCCTGATCCGTTAAGTCGCCAGTTAAGGGCTTGATATGCTCGAAAAAACCTTGTTGCTCATAATCGCCTAAGGTGCGGACTTTGAATGAGGGTTTTCGGATAGTGATCGAAACCGTTCCATGCTCACAAGCAGGCGGAAGGACGATTTGAACACGTTCACCCTTAGGAAGAATAGCGGACAGAATAGGTCGACTTTCCGAAACGTCACCACTGGCAAACCGAGCCGTGGCCGTCGCCAGCGATAATAGATGCTTTTCCGTGAGATCTTCCACGTAGTGCCTTTCCCATACGCTTTGACGCTCGCAGAAAACTTCAAAAGGTCGATTTACGCAAATCTCGGTAATTTCGGGATCATCCAGCCACTTTTTTGCAAACTCAAGGTGGTAGTTGAGCGATATCGCGCGATCGATTGAATTTATACGGTCATTGGGTTGCAACATCGTACACACTCGAAAAGTCTAGGTCGCGAGCCACGTAGATACCAACTTGCTCGCCCTGGTTTTTGTAAAGTGTCGGCGGGATATTAATGGTGTTTTTCAACGTTTCCACCCCCATGTTTTGAGCCGCATCTCCGGTGCCGTTGAAGTTGATTTGATTATTGCCGCCGCCACCCGTATTCGATGTGATGCCGCGAGCCACGTCGTCAATCATGCTGATCATGATCGCACCGCCAAAGCGCTGCCAAAAGTGATCATCAATATATCCAGGAACACCAGAGCCGCCGAGTTGGTCGGTTCCCCCAGAGTCCAGATTGATAACGACTCCATTCGGAGTTTTGATGCGAGTCCACACCACGCCGATGCGTGCCATGCCTTGCCGCATGTTCGATTTGTATTCCCCGGAGGCGGTAGAACCGCGTTCCAGGAGCAGGACCTTGCCGTTATCGCTGTATATGTTGCGCGTGATGACACAAGCCGTCATGCCCGGAATGGTAGAATCGAGACGCGTTTGCAGCGCGCAATCAATGAAGCTGCCCTTCGCCAGAATGAAATTCTGGTTGCCGATCATCGCGGCCATGCGCATCGGCGTCCGCGTGCCTGACAGCATTTCAGCCATAGGGCCGCTCTGTTGGCCTTGTTCGCTGCCGTTCGCTCCTTGGATCCCTTGGCTAGTTTGGGAGCCTCCAGTGCTAGTGCTTCCTCCAACAGCCGTGAGCGAGGAACCTAAACTGTCCTGTCTTCCTCCAACAGCCATAAGCGAGGAACCCGCTTTGTCCAAGAGGTGAGAGGACTTGCTGTTGCTTCCAATCGCCGAGTCTGGAAGGGGCGGTGCTCCTGCTAGAGCTGGTGTCCGGCCTTGTTCGGGTGCAGGCGACGGTGACGGTGCTGAAGGCGGTTCGGCAAATGTGCGAGCGGGAACGGCGCTTGTAAGCTGCAAATTCTTCTGCACTGCTCCCTGGCTCTCCTTGGCCAAGTTATTATTGTATTTCCAGTAGCCGACACCGATTGCAGCGCAAAGAACCAGTAGCAGAGAAATCAAAATTAAACCGCGCTTCGCAGTCGATGGGCCGGTGTCGTTGACGCTAGGCAAGCCGCGCTCTTCGCCTGGCAGTGTGCCAACAATTTGTTCAATGGATTGTTGAGTTGCCATCAGTTGGTTCCCCCAGATTTAAGGATGCGTTTGACGCCCGGAACCGTTGTTCCCTCGTTGGGCGGGATACCATCAGGGTTGAAGCTTTCGTTGTAGATGCCCACGACTGCCTTGCCGAGGCGCAGAACCATTTCTCGCGAGACACGATGAAGCACCAAAGTATCAGGGAATGCCGGGTCTATGTGGCTATTGACAAGGCTTTCCGTCTTGTCAGCTGCTACCAGAAATGCTGAAGGAAAATCTCGGTTATTCGGGAACTTTAGATAGGTAAAGCGGCCGTCGTCATAAGCCATCGTGGGGGCGATGTTGTCCGACGCATCACCGATCTGCATCGAGTAGTTCCAGTTGCGTGGCTCAGGCTTTCCGTCGAGCGCCGCTCGAATTTTCTCCTTGGCAGATAAACTTTTATCGTTCGCCAGTTCGTCGCCCGGATACCTGAATTCAACCCGGTACGAAATGCTTTGATTGGCGGGTGCCTTGCCGCTGTTGTTGGAACCTGGCAAGAGATGCAAATCCAAGTCGTACATCCGCAAGTTAGTCGTCACCATGAGGTTAGTGTCCCACTTGCCGGGCTCGGGTGACATTGCCGGCTGACCTTGTTCACTTTTTATCGACTTGGCTTTGATGTAGAGGATATTGCGGCGATCTGAAAACTCCCATCCTTGAGTGAAGCCCGAAGCAACATCGAGGATCGCTTCGTTCGGCGCGAATACGATTCGTGTACCAATCCCGGCAACAGAACGGATCACAACCACATCGCCGGAATTATAGTTTACGTATTGAATACGGTTGTCGAATTTTGAGCTTTGCGGCACGTCGGCCGCATGCGCGCTGCCAGTGGCAAGCAATGAGAGAATGAGGGAGTATTTTTTCATGGGGTACCCCCTACCATTTCAGTATCCACGCGGTAGCTGAGGACTTGGAACCCAAACGGATTTACTAGCCTGGCGCTTTCCTTGATGAGCGCAGCATTGCGGTATTCATAGGTTACTGTTGCTATCCACTTGGTCTCTTTGTCTGGCGAGCCTTCTGTATCCGTCCGCTTCGTCGTTTTGATAAAGCGAACCGTAGCCGTGTTGTTCACCCCCGGAACCACGCTTAAAATCTTTACCGTAGCTCTAACCGCCTTGCCGTACTGCTTGTCGAGCGCCTTTTCTCCCTCGAAAAGCTGTGCATATTCTCCGCCCACGTTTGCCGATGAGAGAAGACCGACGGTGTCATAATCTCTTTGAAGAGTGTACCAGTCGTAGGTTTCGCGTGCGCGAACGTACTGAGCCACCCAATACTTGTCCATGACTTCATCGCCGGTTACCTGCTTATCAGTCATCACTGTTACGATGTCGGGCACGCCTGTTGTGTTATCGACGCGAATCACATATGGCACCGACTCTTTAAGCGGCATCATTATTGTGATTGCCACGATGGCAAGGACTACTAACCCGATCGCGATCTTGGCTATCATCCAAGCGCGGTACTCTGATTTTTCGAGACTTTCCATCCGCGAGGCTTCCCAATTTATGGCCGCCTCAAAGACCTTTTCAGCGGTTGGCGCTTCCACCTTTGATTTTTTTACGAACATGCTTATTACTCCCTTTAATGTCGTTATGGTCAGGCGCAGGAGTTTCAGTTGGAGCTGTCGTCAGAGGTGGTTCAACAGTTGAAGTTTGCGCTTGCTCGTTGATCTTAATGCGCGGCTTACCTGCGAGTTCAGGAACGACCGGATTCGTGCTTACACACCCTGAAAGGGCGGCAATCCATAGGATGAGAAACGCTTTTTCCATACGCACAGATCCTTTTTCAAATCGCCTTTTTAAGGCTTATTTCTTAACGGAGCCGCCAGTAGCTTTGCCCCAGTTTTTGCCAACATTAGAGATGACGTGTTGTCGATAGGCCGGGTTCCACATAGTGTTACCTGCTACCAGGTGATTAGCACGCCGAGCCGTCACCATCATGCCCGATTGCATATCCCTTCGCGTTTTCATAGGATTGAGCTTAGCTTTAGTACCCTCGGCAGCTTGGAGGCTGCTCGTCACGGGCGATATTAAGTGCCGGATACCCATGGCGGCCGTTGAGATGCCGCCAGCCAGCCCTGAGGCCATGCCAGTAGCCTGCAAGATGATCCAGCAAAGAACACCTGTTAGAGAACCAATTTGCAGCGATGCGAACATTGGGTTGGTTTCACCGCTTCCCGAGAAGTCTGCGGCGGCGATGAATACATCAAAGGCTTTCATTGCAAAGGTCATGATGAATGCCATAACGACAATCGTCACAACGTAGTTCATCACCTGCGAGAACCAACTATCAAAAAAGCGAGCCGTGACCGGAAACATGAGGGCCATGATAAACAGCGGGCCCAGCGCAAACATTATCGCAAGCGAGAACTTCGCTACGATAATGACCCCTCCACCAAGCATTGCGACTAGGACTGTACCTGCCGCAACAATGAGCCCAGCAAAGCCCCAGCCTATTACAGATCCAAAGTTCCAGCCGGCTTCGTTAGCTTTTTGAAAGCACTGATTGACGATCTCAAAACCCTTGCCTAGTGACTGGTCCAGGATTTGATAGATGGAGACCGGCGTAGCGCTCAGGCTAAGAGCTTCTGATAGCCCGCTTTCCAGACCATTAATTGCAGCCACGACGCCGTTGACATACAAGTCAACCGTCAGTGCGAAAGCTGCAATGATGATTATTTTCAGGCACTGCTTCGCGAAGGTCCAAAACGGGGTTTCGACAGCTCCAGTCGATATAGCATAACCGGTCAAAGTTATGTATAACGTAACGCCGGTAAGCGCCAGCATCTGCAACGCGAACATAAGATTGGTCGCGGCGGGTTGAACAAAAGCGTCCGTCGCGTTTTTCACCGTCTCACCAATGAATTGGAATACATTCGGGTCCATAGTGTGCCCCTGCTATTGTGTTAGTTTGCTTTTAGGGGTTCCACTGAGATACCACCCTTCGCGCCCCACGTTATCGCCGAAGCTGCGCGGCTGGCGTTCACGCAGTTGGGTGTCGCCGCAAGTTCGCCAGGATTTGCGTTGCATTTTGCGAGCATTTCGGCGCGTTCTTTGTTGTGTGCCTTATACCAGTCAACGTTTTGAACCACTTCCGATGGCTTATTCTTCTCGCATCCCACCACCACTGGCAGAGCGCTTACTAGGGCCAAAACAAAGGTAAATTTTTTCATGACGGTTCTCCTGATCAATTGTTATTGAAAGTCAGAGGCTGTACCTGAATGCCTTTTTTTGCGCTCCAAGTACGCGCTTGCATTTCACGCTGACGTTGAGCCTGCACTTTATCTTCAGCAGCCGCGACCATCGCATAGAGCTGTAATTTTGTTTGTTCGTTCTGAATATTCGCCTGCTCGCCAGCGATGCGGCCTTGCAATTCGGCGATAGCCTTTGGGTCTTGTGTGTCGTTAATTTTTCCCATCAATTGATCAATTTGGTTGATACGCCTTTTGGCTGCGTCGTAAGCATCGAGCGCAAAAGCCTTGTCTTGAGAAGCTTTCACGGCACGAGCTTCGCACCCCGTGCGTTGATCCGCGATCGTGATGTGAGCGCAACTATCGAACACCTGATTCGCCTCGTAGACGCTTTGACCGCGGCCGCTCAGGCCGCTATAACCGCCGCTTCTCACGCTGTCATAGACTCCTTTCCAATCGGGCGGTAGATAATCTCTTAGCGCCGGATCGTTCATGATAGTGCCAAGGCCGCGCGAACCATTAAGCGATTCATATTGCTGCTTGGCTTGGCTAATCTGGCTGATCATCTGATCATATTGCACTTTCCACTTCGCCATGGTCTCGATTTGATTTGCTACCTGCGTACCAATGTTGCCAACGTCAGTGACGGGAATCTGGGCCAGTGCCAGGGACGAAGACAGGAACACTAACAGGGTGATGGCTAAAAGAATCGCTTTCATATTTATTACCTCGCAGGTGGATTTTTGAAGACGCTACGCGGATCTTGTGACGTTCATGGAACAGAGGAAGCCAAGCGTCGGGGTCGTCACCGACCTCCGAGATGATTTCATCTAGCAGCTCATTGTTGTCGAGGCTGCCCGATAAGATCACGAGTTCGTCATTGAAACCGGCAAGGTCAAGTCGTCCAAGCATCGACGTGTGGCCTTGTTTAATAAGGAACATGCGGCTTTCTTCGCCCATGCTTCGGATGATTTCAAATTCCGCGACTGAGCATTTAAAGCCCTCCGTATATTCGTGGAAGTCGGCCTTTGGATTAGGAAGGTAAATTTCTGTAGCCACTTGCTCTACCAGAGACGAAGCAATCTTTGATTTTAAAAGACTGCTGGGCATTTGTGTTGCAAAGACGCCAAGCCCATTTTGCTTGCGGATCGTCAATTGCTTATCGCCGGCAAACTCTGAGAACGCTTCATCATCGACCCACTTCCATGCCTCATCCATGAAGTAAATGAAGCGGCGGCCGTCGATAACAGAATCCATGCGGTGTAGCAAATACATGGATACCGGGGTGCGCACGTCGGCATTATCCAAGAATTTTGTACCGTCGATGCCGTAATTACTATGTGTGGTAAAGTCGATTTCATCACTCGGGCAATCCAGCACCCAAGCCAGCGATCCCTGCTTGCCTCGACCGTCGTCATAGCACCACCGTGAAAGGCGCTTTGCTACACTGTTTTCTCGGTCTTCCTTGTCCCCGCCTTCAGTCATGTTTTGCAGCACAGTAGAGAGTCGCCTGAGCTCGCGAGGCATGCGCATAACGGTGCGTACAGCATGGCTAATCCGCTGCTCATCCATGGTAGTGACGTTTTTATGCTCGCCGGACACCAGAACTCGGATCAGCTTTTCAAGGAAGAGGATGTTCGATTCTGTCGGATCCAATTGCATCGGTTGGAAGCCTGTCGGCTTGCCATTTTTTACCGACATGTACTTGCCGCCAATAGCCTTGATGCAGAGCTTTGCGCCTTCATCTTTGTCGAAGAAGACCGTCGTGAAGCCCATCGGCGCGTTTCGCTTAAACTTCTGCGATTGTACTAGCAAGGCATTCATCAGCACAGTTTTTCCAGCGCCCGACTGACCTATTATGCGGGTATTGCCAAGGAGCTTTTTATCAAAACTGTCTTCATCGCCCTTTGAGTAATGGAAATTGAAATACAGCGGCTGGCCAGATGGCGTTTTGAATAATGTCACAGCATCGCCCCAAGGGTTGCCATCGCGCTTGCCGGCGGTGAAGTTGTGAAAGCTGCTCAGCCCTGCGAAGTTCTTACTGGTCAGGCCGGCGACGCGGGGGCGGTAGCTCCAGTTGCACGGCAGCTGTGCGTAGAAAGCCGCGTCAGTAGCAGTTGCAACAAGAGCCGCAAGAAAGCCCCGATCCTGAATGATCGTCATTGCTGACGTTGTGTTACGACGGACTTTTTCGACAGAATCACCGAAAAGCATGAGTGAATAGTGATATTCGCCCATCGCGAATTCGCCTTGGATGAGCTGGTCGATAGCCTCCCTCATTTGCTCGATTTGAGTCGTGCTGCCGTCTTCCGCGTTCATCAGTTGCTTCATCTGCCTTTCCAAAAACTCCTTGCCTTGGCGTTTTGCCATGAAGCTGTAGGACTGTGTGACGATGTACTCGTAATCTTCGTACATTAAGCCGTTCAAAATTCCAGGCTCGGTATGCGCTGTATAGTCCTTGAAGTCCAAACATTGCGCATACCGTGTCGTAGTCGGCGAGCGGATTTCAATCGTCTCCGTACCTACGAACACCCACGCAGTGCCTAGATATTCATTGAGTGGTGCCATCGGCACTCGGACCTTCTGCCAATCCCCAGAAATGAGGAAGTTCAAGAACGTTAGGGCATGCGAACAAAGCACTCCGTTCTCGTCAGCATAAGTGGTCAATTCTTCAATGCCATAGCGGCGCAAACTAGACTCAATTTGATATGCAACTTCATCTAGCTTGCGGATAGCTGCACGCTGATCGTTTATGATTTCGGCATGTGAGCGCCTGGCGCTTTTTGCGATCGCCTTGCCGAGCCTTGAAGGTTCTGGTCGATAAACGACCGTCAAATAGAGTTCGTTTGCCATCATGCGATATCCGGCAAAACTGTCGAAATACTTCTTGTCAAAATCTCGGCAGAAATTATTGTCAAACGTTGATTGCAGCCTGTCCGATGTCTGACGGCGAACACTGTGCGACCAGAGGGCAACATGATTCGATCCAATGGAGCGGAACAGCGTGTTTAGCTGATCCTTGCGTAAAAGCATGTCCTCGGCATCGGCAGTCTCAAAGCTGATACCACTCACTTTCCAAATGCGTAAAAAATCACGTTCCTTAGTGATAATTGTGTTTGCCGAAACGTGGCTGCTGTATGGAACAAAGGGTACGGTGGCTCTTTCGCTGTTTACTTGATTGCTGTATTTTGGTTTAGCAAACATATTCCCTCACTTGCGTTTTTTGAACGCAAAAGGACTGTAGGTCGAAGCCTTCCAGAACTTTGCGTTGTGATTGTAATTGACGACGCGAAAACGCATTTTGAGGCCCAAAAGCCTAAATTGTTGATCATCGGACTTGGCGATTTGTCGCATAATTAATATCAACGGAACGAGCAGGGCCGAAAAGAGAATTGTTGTCCAAACGCTCACTAAAATGATGCCGCCACTGGCAATGACTAGCGGCACAAGAGGCACGCCGAACATCATCGCTGGCCTGGTGCAACCCTTAAACAGCGGGTCGCGGGGATCGAAGTCTTCCATTAGTCCGGGCATAGCAGATCCTCCTTTAGGTGAGAAGGTAACGGGATAGCTCGGCAGCTCCGCCAATGAGCAGGCCACCGGCGAGAATCTTACTGACTTCGGCAATGTCAGCATGCTTGAAGAGGAACTTGTAGCCGGCTACCATGATGGCGATCGTAACAACACCAATCGAGACACCGCGCAGGACAATCAGCACGTTTTCCACGAAGGTATTGACCTTGTCCAAACCGCCTTGTGCAAAGGCTGGTTCGAGGGCAATTAACAAAAATCCCGCCATAAAAGCCATCATTGAAATGATCTTTACATTGCTCGTCTTAGTAATTGTCTGCATGTTCAAACTCCAAAAAAGTGTTCGCGTTCTAGTCTTAACAAGGGTTTGGGCCAGATATAATTGATTGCCATCCATAGCCAAAAACGCTAAGTTAACTTTAGCAAGCACCCAGAGTTTTGAATTCCAGGCAATAGGCGTCCTGCCAGCCGTATCCAGTGACCGGCAGGACTGATACACAACGGTCACGATCGTTCCTATGTGCAGGTTTCCCGAATCTCCTTGGCGTGTCGAGTGAAATGCAGAGTTGGAAAAAATAGTCCTGACAGTGGCAGAAAATTAGGCGCGGATTGCTTTGTTTTTCTGCCAGAAGCTGAGATGCCTGTCAGACTCCAAGGGAGGTTGCTCTATGTTTCCTGAGGTAATTGCAGATGTAGAGAAGTACATCGCATCGCGACCCAACTTTTCTAGAGAGAAGTTCGCGAAGCTTGGCAAAATTTCTGATCGAACCGTCTATCGGCTTTTAGCGGGGGAGCCAGTGTCACAAAAGTCTCTTATTGCAATACTCAAGGTGATTCACGGGGGCGATCACGTTGAAGTCCTAAAGCAGCTTGCGGAGACGTATCCCGACAACAAAGCTTTGCAAGAAGCTGCCGATTGCTATAAAAATTTACGGTTGTCCTTTGATGTAGACGATGATCTTAAAGAGTTCTTCTGTCGAGATGGATTAACCTACCGAGTTTATCTGCTTTTGACCTACGATGAGGGCGTATCGCGTGAAATCGTCCGCGAAGAGTTTGGGAAGATAGGGTTGGAATTATTTGATGAGCTGCTTAATAAAAATAAGCTGATAGAAGTGAAGCCAGGTTGCTATCGATTAGCGAATAACAGGCAGGGCTTTAGTGATGGTGAAATATTGAAAACTTTAGCCGGTCGGCTCTTTGAATTGTATGATCCAAGTACATTTGGTACAAAGGATTCCCAGCTTACTCACATGAGCGGCTGGGTGTCCGATGAAGGTTTCGCAGAGATAAAGGACGTGGCGCTGAAAGCTGGGCTTCGATTTATCGAAATTGTTCGCAATTATCCAGGTTCTATCCCTTTTTCGTTAGCGACCGGCCTGATTAAAATTCGTGAAGACATCAACTTTAAAAAAAATAGCGAGGGCCTTTCATGAAGCGTCCACTACTGCTTGCTATACTCCTGCTTATGCCGTCGCTTCCCGTTTTTGCTGGCGGCGCTACCGGAGGGTTTGGGATCATCCTTCAAAACAACAAAGAACTGTCGCTCCGATACGTTGGTCAATTCGAGAATTTGTCTTTGTTGAGAGCCAGTTTGAAAAATTTCAATACCATAGGCACTGTGCAAAATCCCAACGTTACTATCCGTTTGGAAGACCGAATAATCCGTGGCCGTATCAAGGAGCCGGAATTTATTGATGCGGTTTCGATTGAAACTTCTGACGGCAATAACTTGGTCATTATTAACGAAGCAGATGTCGGCGATCAGCCGGATACTGCTCCAGAAAATTAATCTTTAGATTTTTTTATCTTAGTATCTAAGCAGGCCACCCCCCTTCGATTAGAAGGGGGTTTTTTGCGTGTGCGCTCTCCAGCGCGCAACCTAATCGAAGGTGAAAGTCCTCTATGCGCCTGGTAAGGGCAAGCATTAGCTGGTCAGCAAGAGTATTCATAGTGAAATGGAATCTGAAGGAAGCCGCAGCACGAGTTTTTCCTAAGAGGATATGCTGAGAGCGAAGCGATAAACAGTTAGAAAGGGCCGCTTTCTGTCGCAATTTATGTGGATGCTATAAAAATAGGCAGCGCTTTGTCAAAAGCCTTGCGGCAAAAATCTTTACATCAAAGATAAACTTTACTTTACTTTGGTCATTTTAGCCTGCTAGGCTAGTTTCTAAGTCTTATTATGCTTAGAAACGAGGTTTTTGGAGATGGCTGCACGAGTTATTGGTGTTGGTAATCAAAAAGGTGGAGTTGGCAAAACCACTGTAGCTGTGAATATGGCCGCCGCTTTGGCCGCAGCTGGTAATCCTACCCTCCTTGTAGATATGGATCCTCAAGGAGGAGCTAGTGATGCATTAAATTACGTTCCTCATCGAGATACTACGTTGACAATCGGGCATTGGTATCGAAATCCCGAACCGCTTCAAGCAAAGAATCACATTTTTGAAACTCCTTGGGAAAACCTTTTTCTCTTTCCAAATACAATGGATACGATGGAAGCGGAGATGAGCATATCTCGTGATCCTACTCCGTCGGAGTTTCTAAAAAAATTTTTAAGATGTCCTGCAATTAAGGAAAGATTTTCCTATGTTATAGTCGATTGTCCTCCTAACTTAGATGTTCATTTCAACAATGCTGCCATGGCTTCAGATTATTTTATTGTTCCCGTAATACCTGAACTGAAAACAGTAAAAGGACTAACTAATCTTCAGCGAGCGTTAGAGAAATTTTCGAACGTCCGTGTACTAGGTATGGTCATCTCGCTCGTTCAGCAAAATCTTAATACCCATAAAAGAGTAGTTGAATGGCTCCAGATTAATTTTGGAAATCAGGTTTTTGAGACTCAAATAGTGAGGTCCAAAGATTTTCCTGAAACTGATGAATTTTCTCAAATTACCATCTTAAATCATGCTCCTGATTCGAAAGGAGCTGAAGGAATTTTGAATCTAACCGAGGAAGTTGCTAAGCGAATTGATGAGATTGGCACCGGTAGAAAAAGTAAGCCTAAATTATGGGATTCAAAAATTAATAAGTCCTTCAATGCCCTTGCTGAAACGCTGGGATGATAATGATGAAAAAGGAATCAAAAAAGCTTGAGGCTCAGAGAAAAAATAAAGAAAGACTTTCAAAGTTAGGCTTAGGAAGTAACTCGGTCATACTGCAAGCTGTAGAAGTTTTTAAACTCAAAGGCGATGAGCCAGCTCAAAATCAATCAAGCGATAGTCATAAAAGATTAATTGAAGGAGCCGTAGGATTAGATAGAAGTCAATTATATTCAGAGGGTACCATAAACGAGGCGGCCTATAACGAGGCGGCCCGAAACGAGGCGGCTCATAACGAGGCGGCCCATAACGAGGCGGCCCATAACGAGGCGGCCCATAACGAGGCGGCCCATAAAGAGGCGGCCCGAAACGAGGCGGCCCGAAACGAGGCAGCCCGAAACGAGGCGGCCCGAAACGAGGCGGCCCGAAACGAGGCGGCCCGAAACGAGGCAGCCCGAAACGAGGCAGCCCGAAACGAGGCGGCCCGAAACGAGGCGGCCCGAAACGAGGCGGCCCGAAACGAGGCGGCCCGAAACGAGGCGGCCCGAAACAAGGCGGCCCGAAACAAGGCGGCCCAAAACGAGGCGGCCCAAAACGAGGCGGCCCAAAACGAGGCGGCTGATAATTTCCTAATGTCAGCTGATAGTCTTCAGGAGAAACTTTTACATAAGTTTGGAAACAGAGCGTTTCCGACTATACGTCTGGTTCACGCCATATACTTGAAAATGGTCGAAACACAATCGACTTGTATATGCTTCATCCGTCCTGAACTATTGCTAGCAGTGGGAACAAATTCGAATGCAACCATTTCAAGAACTATTGAAAAAGGCAAACAGCTGGGGCTAGTGAAAGTCTCGACAGTCTTTTTTCAAAAAGGAGACCTAAAACCTGGTACTTACTTTGAACTTAACTTTGACCTTATAAAAAGTCTGTAAAAACAGGAGCTAACCACATACGAGGCGGCCCGTAACGAGGCGGCCTATAACGAGGCGGCCCGTAACAGGCTGGCTCGAAACGAGTTAGCTTTCAATATCAAGAGGATTTTTTTTTTATTGTTCTATGTAACGATGTGAATCAATTAACCTTAGTCCGTAGGTGAATATCACGGGCTGACTATTTGAAATTTAATGCGCAAAGAGAAAGTGATTGGACCCACTTTCTCTTTGCTAAGCCAAATCCCCTACCAAACAGGAGATCAGACCTATGGAACATGCTTCCACAACGGGCGATGATAGTCATCGTCAAAATCGAGCCTTCAAAGCACGTCTTTCTTACTGGTTAAAAAAAGGGCTTCCCTACGAAATAGCCCTAAGTCGTGCTGAATTGCGAGACCATCTATCTCGGGAGCCACTCAAACTTGTAAAAGCTCTCCCTACTCCAGGTATGACGGAGAAAGCATTTTCTCCAACATTAGAAAACCTGGGACTAAGAAAGTCTGTCTGTCAGGAAAGCCCGTCAGAATCAGAAAGTCTGCCTATCAGCAGAAAGTCTGAACGTCAGAAAATCTGCCACCTATCAGAAAATCTGCTCACCGAAAGCCGAAGATCCGAACTATCAGCAGTCCAGATTTCCTGGTCGAGCCCTCAGAAAGTTAGATTTGAGCCTTTGAATTTTCCCGCTAGCACTTCTGACCAAAAAGATTTTTCTAAATCTAGCTTTAATCCAGTTGAGACTTTTCTATCTCTAACCATAGTCGTTGCTGCAAGCTGGATTTTAGTTTTCTCTTCAGCCGAAGTTTTTGGCTTCACCCTCCATGGCTGGCTTAAAGCCATTCTCCTCGAACTCGGAATTCTGGGCCTTTTTCTTTATGAATCTAAAGACGATTTAAAAAAATGGGGCAGCCGCCTTGCATCTGCGGCTCTGATTTGCCTTTCGTTCTTTGTTCTTCATACGGGTGTCCAAAAAAATAGTGCTCAGCAGCTATCAACAGCTGCCGCATCAAGCGAAAATCTCACCCTCTTGCGGCAAGATCGATCTCGCCTCATATCGGCCCATGACGCGCTTCCTGAAACCCATGTGACAAAGCGAAATGTTCTCATGATGGAAGTTCAAAAACTGAGCGATCGTATTGAGATGGGAAAGGCTAAAGCAAGCGAAAGTCTTGAAGTTAAGGTGATCCAGAGTTCCCACATGGTGGAAACTTTGATGCGCCTCGTACTTATATTTCTCAATCTTATCTTTTCGCACCGACTGCGGGCCTCGCTTAAAGGGCCCAAGCCTCTTGGAGTTTGATAGCTATTAGATTCTAAAACTTAGTTTTATTGCGGCTTTTTTAAGCGCCTTAGATTCTTATTGTCAAAATTTGGCAAAGCCTTTGATTTGCCTTGCGTTGGAGCCTTTGATGAGTGCAGCACATTCACTAGAACATGCCTTTGACGGACAGGGGCGTTGCCGAAAGAAAAAGGACGTTAGGACTAAAGCGCGATCTCATTATCAATTCGCCAACTGGTCCTATGATGCAGAGGGTAAACGCGCTGCGGTGCCCATTTATGGAAATCAGAGCGATAAGCGATCAAGTTTTCCTTTGATTTGCACAACCATCAAAAATGAAGGCACGGGCACGGAAACCCTTGTATGGATTCATTTTGACCTTGATTATAAACGTGCTGATAAGAAATGGCGTTCTGATGAAAAGCTCGATTGGCCAAAAATCTCAGAAACTCTTCGCTCTGAGGTGCCAGCGTTATTTCAATATATCACAGGCGTCACAAGATCATCGGGCGGTAAGGGCCTAGGACTTATGCTGAGCATTTCTCCCCTTGAGCTTATAGAGGAGACAAAAGACATCCAAAAGTTGGCCTTTCGGCTGCAAGCCTGGATTATCGATATTTTAAACTACTATGGAATGGGTGCCGACAAAGGAGCAAGTGGCCTTAAGCGACTTATGCCGAACATTTTTAACTCTGAAAGGCTCCTCGACCGTGACGAAGTCACAGAAGCCATCATTCAAACTAAACGGCCTCGCGTGATTCAAGATCTGCTTTTTAAGCTTCGCTTCCATACTGCCCTAAAGCTTCCTTGTAAGCGTGAACGATCAGATCTTTTATGGCCTGATATCCGAGTAGAGGAGTCGTGTGCTCGCCTCTACATGGACCTTTTAGATCGTGTTGGTCCCTGGGGTAGCGAGCAACTGTCGGCCCAGAATCTTATCAGCCAATACGGCCTAGCAAAGAATACGGCCTATAAGCTGCTAGCAAATCCCCCAAAATGGCTTATATCGCATCCAGTCCAGGGTGAAGGGTACCGGATAAGCATATATCCATCGCGTGAGCTGACAGATCGGGCTTTAGAGCTTCTGAGCGGGAGAGGGGTGAGGAAAGGGCAACCCCGCCTCTCTTCGTTCAATGTAGCCCTCATTTCGGCTCCTGAGGAGGTCGAGGCCGGCGAACGTAACAGCTGGCTTGTATCAGTGGTCTTGGGCTGCAAATGGAAGGGGATCGCTCAAGCAGAGGTCTTAAGAGCGCTCAAAGAGGCCGTTAAGCGTGTTCCAAGCTATCGTTCGTCTCGGAGTCTCAGAGGAGATATGCAAAGGATCATCCGATCTCTTTACGCCCATGACCCTTGCCCTAGAAACAAAGAAGGCTCGAGCCCCCACTTAGTTCTCGCGGATTGGCTGCAAGACATCCTCCTTTTAAATAAGCCAAAAAGGCTTTCTCAAAAAATATCTATGAAGGGAACCAGCGAAGCTGGTTCTCAACCCACGGCGTCCTTTTCTTCTGCAGCCCGAGGCTTTTCTTCCCCACCGGACTTGAGCTCTGAACTCTTTGCTGCAGGGTTTGAAAGCCAGGAACTTCTCTTCCACCTGGAAGGATGTCAGGCTGGGGTCAGGGGCGAGCTAGCCCCTCAGGATGCTCACGCAGACTCAGAATCTCGATTATGCAAAGCACCAGACAAGTCTCGGCCGGATGGCGTCTCTTTCAAACCGCTGCAGCAAACAGTAAGCCCTACTTTTTTGACTTCCTTTGCAGAAAAAGATGGCTTACAAGATTCGCCTCAGAAGCATGAAAACCCACCTCCTAAGGCTTTGGGCTTTCTCTCGGGACAAGCGCTCAAAGCGGCGTTTTCAAAGGTCCTGCTAAAATCAGTTCTTCCTGCTGCAGAGAAGGGCCAAACTTTGGAGAGCGTTTTGAGATTGGGGAGCGACGAAAAGATTGAAGCGATGCGCGCATTCCTGCTTGGGCAAGGCTATCAAATTTCAGCAGAGGACAGCTTTTAATAGGAAATTCTGATGAGAAAGCCCATAAGATCTTTCGCGGGTCCGCCTTTGACAGGTTTTACGCCAAGAGCTTTAGCCAAAAGCTGTGAAAACCTTTTGGTCGAAACCTCAAGCTTTCCCCTTTTGATTGTTCTCTCAAATTCAGATTTAAGATCTGCCACCGAACTCCAATCCCCACTGTAGACCGAGGGTCTAATGCGATGAGCTTTAATCCATTCCTCAAGACTCAGTTCGTAGTAGATTTCGTAATAGCCGGGTCTATCAAAATGCGGGCTAAGATCAAAGCCCCCTTTATGAGTTTTCTTCGCCCGGAGCTTATCTTCCAATGCAGCTAAGTCTTTTCTGAGCGAGCGGATTTCTGCATCTTTTGCTCTAAGCTGTGTTTCAAGCGCATGGATTTTCCTCTCGTCATAGGCGAACGGCGCGCGGTGATCGCTGCGCAGAGCCCCCCAAAGATCGCCCTTAGTTATTTTCTGCGCTTGGCGGAGGGCCAAGAGAGCTTCATGGTCATTGTCGCTGCCGGCGAGGCGGACCAATTTTTCAAGTTTTTTGATATCCAAAGATAAAAGCTCCCGTGTGTCCTAGTTTTCGGAGAAAGATTTATCATCCTCCGAGAAATGAAACAAGATTTTTTCGGAGGATGATAAATCATCTTCCGGATAAGGAAATGGAGGTCGGAGGATTGCATTTGATCTTCCGGTAAGTCAAAAAATGTTAAATTACTTTACATTTACTATTTACATTACATTATTTTACATTTACCATTACAAATAGGGGTGGGGGCCGGCTTAAATTCTCTGAACTTATTCGGAGAATTACGGATAATCTTCCGGTCAGTGTGAAGGAGTTGGAAATGAGCAATGATCGAAAGCCATATGGGCCAAGGGTATCGTATGAGGAGGCAAGGCCCCATATCTTGAATTTAGTGGCAGGCGGAAAGGCTAGGCCGTCGGCAAAGGACCTTTATGACGTAATGGGCCGTGGTAGCATTGCGACCCATCAAAAGCATATTGATCGCTTTCGGGAAGAGGAGCAGCCGAGAAGGGCCGCAGAACTCGTCATGCCGCCTGACGCCCAAGAATTTTATCTCCTGGTTTTGCGAAAGCAGCTTTCGGAAGCCCGCCGCGATTTTGAAAGCGAACTCCTTGAACTAAGGCAAGATAAGGCAACGCTTGTCGAGGAGTCGGAACGCCTTCAAGAAGAACTCGAAGCCTCCGAGGCAAGATATCTAGAGGCTTCATCCCAGCTGCAGCAAAAGCTAGGGGCCATGGAGCAGATGAACGAAGAGATTTCTAGACTTCGCTTGGAAGTGGAAAGAGCTAAAGAAGAGGCTCGGCGGGAAATCGACGCGGTACGGCTCGCTGCAGACACTGCCATCGCCGGCATTGAAAATAGGGCCAAGCAAGATATGGCTGCTTTGCGGATTGATATCGATAACTTTCGCCAAGAATCCGAAAAGTCTAAACTGGCGCTTGTCAAAGCAGATTTGCGGCTAGAAGAGCTGCCGCGACTAAGTGCCGAAAAAGATCGTTTGCAGAAGGCGTTTGATGCTGAGCGTGATAATAGGCATAAGGCCGAGCAGAACCGAGCAGTGGCCGAGGCAAGGTGTGATGAGTTGAAGGCGTATCGAACCGAAGCCGAGGGCCTTCGTGATGAGTTAAAATCGCTTCAGGAAAAGCGCCTCGCTTTGGAAACCGCCGTTGCTACGTTGACAGCTGAACGGGTAGCGGAAAAAAGAGCCAATAAGCCCTAAAAAATTGATGAATATGACGCTTAGGCTGGAATAGTAGCAGCGCCTACAGTAAGGAGAAAATGGTTGCTGACCATCTATATTGACGAGAAAATTGAAGGGGATTTTTATTTGCTTGGGGTTCTCGTCATACTCGATGAGGTTTGGAGTCAACGGTTTATTGGTGAGCTACTCGAATTTCGTCCTCCTTTAAGCTTTCACGCCAGTGAAGATCGCGAGGTGAGTAAGAGCCGCACACAACAGCTTTCGACTTTTGTTCAAAGCCATCTCATCGCCGCAGGCTCGGGCCATCTTGAGTGGAACTTTATAAGGAGGCGGAGCGAGAAGGACGCTTGGAAAGCCCTTGTAGACTGGGCCTACGCAAAATATAAACCTCGCCCAGGAGCGCCGCTGCAAGTCTTTCGGGATCGTGGAAACCTGCGCAAAGAAACCAGCGGCATGCTAACGGGCAATACACTTTTCAAGATCCAAGCGGTGCCGAAAGTTCAAAGTAGCGAGTCACGGCCGCAGCCTCAAAAAATCTTGATTGGCGTCGTCGATTATATGCTTTATTTTAATATTTTTAGGGAATTAGCTAAAAAAGAGGGGAGGAAGTTGTGAGCCAGTTTCACCAGACTGCCGGTGCAGTCTTAACCTTCAAACGCTCGCAGGGTTGCTGCAACCTCTCAGATTCAAAGTAGAAATCCTCGTCATGATTTCAAACCGTTCTGGGTACTTGCAGGCCTGGTCGCTAGGGTTAGATCCCCTGGCTCAACTCCATTATCGGCATTTCCCCGTAAAAATCAAGTGACATTTTGACTCATAATGTTTCTTGTGCTTGGCAGCGTTATTGAATTAATTCAATAAAACTATCATCTTATCCATTCTAGAGTGATTCTGTTGCAATTTTTCTTGGTGTGCGCGTGACAGGCTTGCCCTTTTCGTCGTTCATGATGGTTTTACAGCCATCTTTGAAGCCACTGCAACCCCACCAGTATCCGTATTCGCCTTTGCGGCGAATCATTAGCTTGCCGCAGGCTGGGCATGGTGCTGCTTTGATGGCCACAGGCTTGCCCTTGTCGTCGCCCAGAAACGTCTTACAGTCTACGGCTGTGCAGAACCAGCCGAAGCCGCCTTTCGGTTTGCCGGTGTCCTTGTCCTTCTTTTGATAGCGCCGCAATGGTTCTGCTTTGCACTTCGGGCAACTGTAAACGGCAGCTTGAATAGGCTTGCCCTTGTCGTCGTCCATAAAAGTCTGGCATTCATCGCTGGAGCAGACCCACAGATAACCGCTGCCAGTCTTGCGTTTGAAACGCCGCATTGAGCCGTTGCCGCATTTCGTGCAAGCGTAGGATTTACGCTCAACAGGCCTCCCATCCACATCGTCCATGAACGTCTTGCACTCGGTGCTTGTACAGCACCAAAAGGGCAATTTACTGGCTGGCGAATAGCGGCGCAAACTGCTTTTGCAATTAGGGCAAGGGAAACGCGGTGTCATTGCACTGTTATTGGCAACCGCCTTGATGTCTTCCTGCAACTGCCTGAATGCAGGCGCGACCACATCAATGTAACTGCAATTGCCATCGGCAATAAGGTCGAGTTTTTCTTCCAGGCCACGCGTGAATGCCAATTCGATGAAAGCGAACTGTGCTTTCACCAAATGATCGACTAGGAGTGAGCCGGTATCTGAAGGTTCTAAAAAGCGATTCACTTCAGCCAAATAGCTCTTACTGACGATGTTTTGCATGATGGCTGGATATGTAGCCGGCCGCCCAATGCCTTCGGCTTCGAGTTTTGCAATTAAGCTGGCTTTGGTAAAGCGCGACGGCGATTTCGTTTCCTTACGAAGCAGCTTGCCTGAATCTGCCTTTTTGAACGCTCCAATAGCGAGCACAGGCACCCTACCGCCGTTGGCATCAAGATCATCTTTTTCAGCTTCTTCATCTTCCTTGACAGCATCTTTGGTCGTCAGAATGCGCCAACCCAATTCAACCAGCACGCGTCCTTGAGCTTTAAACTCGAAGATTTCCGCTCCATCCGTTGCTTCGAGAGTGACTCTGTTCACCTGATATTTTGCATCTGCTAGTTGCGAGGCCAGAGACCGTTGCCAGATCAACTTATATAAGGCCCGCTGCTGATCATCCTCCCCTGCCCCTTCAACCTCAATATGAGTTGGCCTGATAGCTTCGTGCCCTTCCTGGGCCCCCGCTTTTACCTTGAAGCGGCGAGCCTTGTCGGGCAACGCCCAACCCTTTCGTTGTGCAAAGCTGCGTATTTCTAGGGTAGCCTCATCGCTAAAGTTCACGCTGTCAGTGCGAATGTAGGTTATCAAGCCCTGCTCAAATAGCTTCTGCGCGATTTTCGCAGTCACTTCCGGGTCAAGTTTTAGGTTAACGCTTGCCGCTTGCAGCAGTAGCGAGGTAGAGAATGGCGAAGGCGGCGATAGCCAAGGAAAAGCTCGACGGGCGATCTGCCTTTTCTGGCTGGGTTCCTGTTGACCAGAAACCTTTGATGGTTGAGATAAAACTGCGCGAGTTCCTTGAAATCGTCATCGAGCTTTGAGAAACGGCGGGTCTGCTGCCT